>NZ_JBHWBW010000420.1:0-7114 GCF_042735675.1 Kitasatospora sp. NPDC059571 | reverse complement strand
CCCCGGAGGGAGGTCCCGGCTGCGGGACTGCGGAGCGACCTACTGGTTCTGGTCCTCGCCGCGGTAGAACTCGAAGACCCAGCCGTACAGGCCGATCAGGATGATCGGGATCGACCAGTACAGCAGCCACCAGCCGAAGATCACGCCCAGGAAGGCGAGCGCGCCGCCGATGGCGAGCGCGAGCGGCTGCCAGCTGTGCGGGGCGAAGAAGCCGACCTCGCCGGCGTCGTCCGCGACCTCGGCCTCGGGGTTGTCACCCGCGCCGCTGTCCACCCGGCGGGCGGTGAAGGCGAGGTAGTACCCGATGAAGGCGCACAGGCCGAAGGCCAGGAAGAGCGCCGTGGTGCCGGCGGCCTCGGTGCCGTGGCTGCTGTGCGTGGTCCACAGACCGTACACGATCGCCATGATCAGGATGAAGACGGCGAAACCGCCGAAGATCTTGCCCTGCTCCTTCATCAGGCGTCGCCCTCCTTCTTGGACTTGCCCAGGGACGGACGGTCGTACTGGGCCGGGGTCACGCCCTCGAAGTGCTTCGCCTGCTCACCGTGGTTCTCCAGGTAGTCCAGCGCGGCGATCTCCGGGTAGTGGAGGTCGAAGGCCGGGGATTCGGAGCGGATGCGCGGCAGCGTGAGGAAGTTGTGCCGCGGCGGCGGGCAGGAGGTCGCCCACTCCAGCGAGCGGCCGTAGCCCCACGGGTCGTCGACCTCGACCTTCTCGCCGTACTTGGCGGTCTTCCAGACGTTGTAGAGGAACGGCAGGATCGACAGACCGAGCACGAAGGAGCCGATGGTGGAGACGGTGTTCAGCGTGGTGAAGCCGTCCGAGGCGAGGTAGTCGGCGTAGCGGCGGGGCATGCCCTCGGCGCCCAGCCAGTGCTGGACGAGGAAGGTGGCGTGGAAGCCGAAGAACAGCGTCCAGAAGGTGATCTTGCCCAGGCGCTCGTCGAGCATCTTGCCGGTCATCTTCGGCCACCAGAAGTGGAAGCCGGCGAACATCGCGAAGACGACGGTGCCGAAGACCACGTAGTGGAAGTGGGCGACGACGAAGTACGAGTCCGAGACGTGGAAGTCGATCGGCGGGGAGGCGAGCAGAACACCCGTCAGACCACCGAAGAGGAAGGTGACCAGGAAGCCGATCGTCCACAGCATCGGGGTCTCGAAGCTGAGCGAGCCCTTCCACATGGTGCCGACCCAGTTGAAGAACTTCACACCGGTCGGGACCGCGATCAGGAAGGTCATGAAGGAGAAGAACGGCAGCAGCACCTGGCCGGTGACGTACATGTGGTGGGCCCACACCGTCACGGACAGACCGGCGATCGCGATGGTGGCCGCGATCAGGCCGGAGTAGCCGAACATCGGCTTGCGGCTGAAGACCGGGATGATCTCCGACACGATGCCGAAGAACGGCAGCGCGATGATGTAGACCTCGGGGTGGCCGAAGAACCAGAACAGGTGCTGCCAGAGCATCGCGCCGCCGTTGGCGGGGTCGAATACGTGGGCACCGAACTTGCGGTCCGCCTCCAGGGCGAACAGCGCGGCGGCCAGCACCGGGAAGGCCAGCAGGACCAGCACGGCGGTCAGCAGGACGTTCCACACGAAGATCGACATGCGGAACATCGTCATGCCGGGGGCGCGCATGCAGATGATCGTGGTGATGAAGTTGACCGCACCGAGGATCGTGCCGAAGCCGGAGAAGGCCAGACCCATGATCCACATGTCGGCGCCGATGCCCGGGGAGCGGACGGCGTCGGAGAGCGGCGAGTAGGCGAACCAGCCGAAGTCGGCGGCGCCCTGCGGGGTGAGGAAGCCGCACACCGCGATCAGCGAGCCGAACAGGTACAGCCAGTAGGCGAACATGTTCAGACGCGGGAAGGCGACGTCGGGGGCGCCGATCTGGAGCGGCATGATCCAGTTCGCGAAGCCCGCGAAGAGCGGGGTGGCGAACATCAGCAGCATGATCGTGCCGTGCATGGTGAACGCCTGGTTGAACTGCTCGTTCGAGAGGATCTGCGTCCCCGGACGGGCGAGCTCGGCGCGCATGACCAGGGCGAGGATGCCGCCGATCAGGAAGAAGGCGAACGACGTCGCCAGGTACATGGTGCCGATCGTCTTGTGGTCGGTGGTGGTCAACCACTTGATGATCTGGCTGCCCCGCTTGGTCCGGCGGGCGCTGCTGCCGACCGTGACGGCCCCGGCGCCCCCGCCGGCCGCGGCGGGCTCGTTGAGGATGGTCACTTCTCTTCACTTCCCGTGCTCGGAAGGATGCCGGACGGCACCGCGCCGGACTGGCCCTTGGCCCGCAGCTCCTTGAGGTGCTGCTCGTACTGGTCGTGGGTGACGACCTTGACGTTGAACAGCATCCGGGAGTGGTCCTGGCCGCAGAGCTCGGCGCACTTGCCGGCGAAGGTGCCGTAAGCGGTCGGCGTCACCTGGAACTTGTTCACCACGCCCGGCACGACGTCCATCTTCATCATGAAGTTGACGGGCCAGAAGTCGTGGATCACGTCGTTGGAGGTCAGCACGAACTCCACCGACTCGTTGATCGGCAGGTAGAGCGTCGGCGGGTTCGCCGTGGTGCCGACCTCGTACGCGGCGGTGCTGCTCGCCGGGTCCGGCTTCTCGGTGTTCTCGTAGTTGAACGCCCAGCTCCACTGGAAGCCGACCACGTTGACCACGTGCTGCGGCTTCGCGCTGACGGCGGTCAGCTTGGCCTCGTCGCGGGCGACGAAGTAGAAGAGGACCGAGACGATGACGAGGGGGACCGCGGTGTACAGCGCCTCGATGGGCACGTTGTACCGGGTCTGAGCCGGGACCTCCACCTTGGTGCGGCTACGCCGGTGGAAGATCACGCTCCAGAGGATCAGACCCCACATCAGTGCGCCCACTGCCAGCGCCGCGATCCACGAGCCCTGCCACATGTGGAGGACCAGCGGGCCCCCCGTGGTGACGGGCGAGGGGAGGCCAAGCCTGGGGAGGTCGTTGGCCGAGCAGCCGGTGGCGGTCGCGATGACGAGGCCCAGTGCCAGCGCCTGAGGCAGCTTCCGCCGCATCGTGCGCCGCGGCGAGCGGTCGGAGCCGTTGGGACTCACGTAGCGCCTTCCCGAAGTCTCGCCCGCGATCGCGTCACCCCCAGGAGTGCTGTACGCCTCCCCGGCGACCCGGCCACGGGCACGGTTTGAATGCTTATGCGGGCCAAACGCTACTCCATCCTTATGCGGCACTCACGAGCAGCCCCCGGTAACGCGCCGCCCGGCTACCCGATCAGCCCCGGCCCGCACTCAGCCCCAGGTCATGGCAGGCATTCGAGGGTCGCACGCCCGATCGGGGGACCCGATTGCGACACGCGGGTGACGGACAGTCGGGCCGGACGAAAGGGCCGAAAACGGACGATCGGGCGGGCCCGCCGCGGGGCGGGGATAGCGTGGAGGGGTGTCGTACTTCGATGTGGCATCCACCGCACCCCTGCACCCCGTCGCCCGGCAGGCGCTGACCGCGGCGCTCGACGAGGGCTGGGCCGACCCGGCCCGGCTGTACCGCTCCGGCCGGCAGGCCCGGATGCTGCTGGACGCGGCCCGGGAGACGGTGGCCGAGGTCCTGGGCGCCCGGCCGGACGAGATCTCCTTCACGGCGAGCGGCACCCAGGCCGTCCAGCTGGGCATGCTCGGCGCGCTGCGCGGCAACCGGCGCCGCGGCGGCCACCTGGTGCACTCCGCCGTCGAGCACTCCAGCGTGCTGCACGTCGCGGAGCAGCACGAGGCCGCGGGCGGCGAGGTCGCGGTCGTCCCGGTCGACCGGCTCGGCCGGGTGCGGGCGACCCGGTTCGCCGCGCGGCTGACCGAGACCACCGCGCTCGCCGTGCTGCAGACCGCCAATCACGAGGTGGGCACCGTGCAGCCGGTGGCGGAGGTGGCCGACCTCTGCGGCAACGTCGGGGTCCCGCTGCTGGTGGACGCGGCGCAGAGCGCGGGCCGGCTGCCGGTGCCCGGCGGGTGGTCGCTGCTGGCCGCGAGCGCGCACAAGTGGGGCGGGCCGGCCGGCGTCGGGGTGCTCGCGGTGCGCAAGGGCGTGCGGTACGCCTCCCCGCTGCCCGCCGACGAGCGCGAGCGCGGCCGGGTGCCGGGGTACGTCAACGTGCCGGCGATCGTCGCGGCGGCGGCCTCGCTGCGGGCCGTCCGGTCGGAGGCGGAGCGGGAGAACGCCCGGCTGCACGCCCTGGTCGAGCGGATCCGGCTGCGCGTCCCGCAGCTGGTCCCCGAGGTCGAGGTGGTCGGCGACCCGGTGCACCGGCTGCCGCACCTGGTCACCTTCTCCTGCCTCTACGTGGACGGCGAGGTGCTGCTCGGGGAGCTCGACCGGGCGGGGTTCGCGGTCTCCTCCGGCTCCTCGTGCACCTCCTCCACCCTGACGCCGAGCCATGTGCTGGCCGCGATGGGGGTGCTGACCGAGGGGAACGTCCGGGTCTCGCTGCCGTTCGGGACGGCGGAGGAGGACGTCGAGCGCTTCCTGTCCGTACTCCCGGGGACGGTCGCGACGGTGCGCGCCCCGTTGGGGCTGGACCTGGGCCTGCCGGCGGCGGCCGGGACGACGGACGATGCCGGGGCGGAGCCGGAGCCCGGGACGGAGGCCGGGACGGCGCAGGATGCGGACGCCGGGGCCCGGGGGCCGGGGGCCGAGGCGCAGCCCGAGGACGCGGCGCAACCGGCGGCCGGCGGGGCGGCGCAGGATGCGGACGGGCCGGCGGCGGCCCTGGTGGTCGACGCCCTGGGCAAGCGGTGCCCGCTGCCGGTGATCGAGCTGGCGAGGCGGATCGGCGGGGTCGAGCCCGGCGGCACGGTCGCGGTGCTGGCCGACGACGAGGCGGCCCGCCTGGACATCCCGGCCTGGTGCGGCATGCGCGAGCAGGAGTACCTGGGCGAGGCCCCGGCCGCCCTGTACGGGGGCGACCGGGGCAGCGCCTACCTGGTGCGCAGGCTCAGCTGAGCTTGGCGCGGACCTCGGCGGCGGCCTCCTCGCCGTAGGCCGCGGCGAAGCGCTCGCAGAAGTGCACCCGGCGCAGCTCGTACTCCTGGGTGCCGACGGTCTCGATCACCAGGGTGGCGAGCATGCAGCCGAGCTGGGCGGCGCGCTCCAGGCCGAGGTCCCAGGACAGGCCCGCCAGGAAGCCGGCGCGGAAGCCGTCGCCGACGCCGGTCGGGTCGGCCTTGCGCTCCTCGGCGGGGCAGCCGACGGTGATCGCGGGCTCGCCCTTGCGCTCGATCCGCACGCCCTTGGCGCCGAGGGTGGTGACCCGGGTGCCGACGCGGCCCAGCAGCTCCTCCGCGGCCCAGCCGGTCTTGGACTCGATGAGGGCGGCCTCGTACTCGTTGGTGAACAGGTACGCGGCGCCGTCGACGATCTCCCGGATGTCGTCGCCCTCCAGGCGGGCGAGCTGCTGGGAGGGGTCGGCGGCGAAGGCGTAGCCGCGGGTGCGGCACTCCTGGGTGTGGCGGACCATCGCCTGCGGGTCGTCGGCGCCGATCAGGACGAGGTCCAGGCCGCCGACGCGGTCGGCGATCGGCTTGAGCTCGATGTTGCGGGCCTCGGCCATGGCACCGGTGTAGAAGGACGCGATCTGGTTGTGGTCCAGGTCGGTGGTGCACATGAAGCGGGCGGTGTGCCGGGTCTCGGAGATGTGCACCGAGGCGGTGTCCACGCCGTTGCGCTCCAGCCAGCTGCGGTACTCGTCGAAGTCGGCGCCGGCTGCGCCGACCAGCACCGGGCGCAGGCCGAGGACGCCCATGCCGAAGGCGATGTTCGGGGCGACGCCGCCGCGGCGGATGTCGAGGGTGTCGACCAGGAAGGAGAGCGAGACGGTGTGCAGCTGCTCCGCGACGAGCTGGTCGGCGAAGCGGCCGGGGAAGGTCGTCAGGTGGTCGGTGGCGATCGAGCCGGCGACGGCGATACGCACGGAGGTCTCCTCGGGTGGCCTGATGGCGGCCGGAAGCGGCGGTGGACCCACCCACGGTACAGCCAGCGGGGGGCCGGCGACGGTGCCGACCCGAACAGGTACTACCCCGTAGTAGCCCTGGTGGGGGCCCGCGGAGCGGCCTAGGGTCGCAGCAGAGGGGCCGGTCGGCCGGCCCCGGGAAGGTGCCGCGGCAGTGCTGCCGCGGCCCGGCGATCGGAGCGATCAACCGATGATGCCCATCCAGCCCCCCGCCCGGGTCCCGAGCCACCTCAAGGGCGACGCCGATCCCGACACCCTCGACGCGCTGGTCAGCTCCTCGCGGCTGCTCGGCCGCTTCTGGCCGCGGATCGCGGCCGGCCCGCAGCCCGCCGCGGCGCCGTCGGCCGGGGTGTCGGTGCCCTCGGGGGCGCAGTTGCTGGTGGCCTCGATGGCGGAGTACGGGGGCTGACCCGGCCGGTGCGGGCCGGGGGAACCGGATTCATCCGGTTCACGTCAGAGGGACGCAGCGCCGCCGCAGGGCGGCGGTGCCTGACCCTCGGGAGGACAACGCACCATGGACGCAAGGACCGCAGTCGTACCGTTCAGGACCGTGTGGCGGCGCCGGGCCGCCGCTCTCGCCGGGCTGGTGATCACCGCCGGTTCGCTGGCCGCGTGCGGGTCGGCGGGGTCGACGGGCGCGGCGGACGGCGCCGGCAGTACCGCGCCGTCCGCGAGCGCGAGCGCCTCGGCGCAGCCGTCGGCCCCCGCCTCGCCGTCCCCGTCCGACTCCCCCACCGCGACCCCGGCGCCGACCGGCCCCGGGATAGCCGTCGGCGAGCCCGCGCCGACCGCGGTGAAGCTGCCGGCCACCGGCTACCAGGTGCAGAACGGCACCGAGCTGACCGTGTACTTCTTCGGCGGGGTGTGCGACAAGTACGGGCTGCGTGCTGACGAGTCGATGACCGGGCAGGTGCGGGTCCGCGTGGTGATCGCCAAGACGGCGGACCCGGGCAAGGAGTGCCCGCGCCTGGTCAAGCAGGAGTCGGTGACGGCGCAGCTGTCCAAGCCGCTGGACGGCCGCAAGGTGGTCGACCTGGCCTCCGGGACGACGCTCGGGCTGAGCGGCGACATGCCGGGCGGCCCGCGCTGAGGACGGCGGCGGAGAACGGCGGAGGGCGGTCCGGGATGC
>NZ_JBHWBW010000419.1:0-7118 GCF_042735675.1 Kitasatospora sp. NPDC059571 | reverse complement strand
CCCCGCAGCTGGTCTCCTCGATCCTCGCGGCCCGGGGGGGGGGCGCGCCCCCGACGCCGCCGGCGCGCACCCCCCCCGGGGGGGGGGGGAGGACCCGCGCCGCCGCCCCCCGCCCCCCGGGCCGGGGGGCCGGTCCGGCCCGCCCCGGCCGGCTACACCAGGACCTCGCCCTTCGCCACCCTGCTGATCGGCAACCGGCTGCTCAGCCTGCCCGGCTCGCAGAAGGAGGTACGGCAGTTCGCCTTCGACACCCGCGCGGGCGAACTCGCCTACGAGCCCGGCGACGCGCTCGGCGTCCGGCCCGCCAACGGCGCCGCGCTGGTCGCCGAGTGGCTCGCCCTGACCGGCCTCGACCCCGAGGAGGGCATCGCCGTCGCCGACGAGGGCGAGATCCCGCTCCGCGAGGCGCTGCGCACCCGCCTCGACATCTCCCGGATCACCCCTGACCTGCTGAAGTTCGTGGCCGAGCGCACCGGCAGCCACGACCTGCGGCGCCTGCTGCGCCCCGACAACAAGGGCGAACTCGCGAAGTGGAGCTGGGGCCTGCAGGCGGCCGACGTGCTCGGCGCGTACCCCGTCCGCGCGTCGGCCGCCGAGTGGGCCGGCGTGCTCCGGCGGCTCCAGCCGCGCCTGTACTCCATCTCCTCCAGCCCGCTCGCGCACCCGGGGGAGGTCCGGCTGACGGTGTCGGTGGTCCGCTTCGCCAACGACCGCGGCCGGGACCGCAAGGGCGTGTGCTCGACCTACCTGGCCGACTGCGCCGACGACGGGCCGGTGCCGGTGTTCGTCCAGCGGTCCCCGCACTTCCGTCCGCCCGCCGACCCCGCCACCCCGATGATCATGGTCGGTCCCGGTACGGGCGTCGCACCGTTCATCGGCTTCCTGGAGGACCGCCGGGCCCGCGGCCACACCGGATCCAACTGGCTGTTCTTCGGCGAGCAGCGCGAGGCCACCGACTTCTACTACCGCGAGGAACTGGCGGAGTTCCGCGCCTCGGGCCACCTGGACCGGCTCGACCTGGCGTTCTCCCGCGACCAGCGGAACAAGGTCTACGTCCAGGACCGGATGCGCGAGCACGGCCCGCGCCTGTGGAGGTGGCTGGAGGCCGGCGCCCACGTCTACGTCTGCGGCGACGCGGGCCGGATGGCCGAGGACGTCGACCGGGCGCTGCACGCCGTCGTGGCCGCCCACGGCGGCCTGGCCGAGGACGCGGCCGCCGCCTACGTCAAGCAGCTGGCCGCCGATCGCCGCTACGTCCGCGACGTGTACTGACCTGCCCCGCCGCTGCACCTCTCCCCGCCCCGCGCCTCTCCTGCCCCCGCCCCGGAGGCGGTGCCGCCGCCCGCGGATGCCGCCCGGGTGGGCACGGAGAGACGATGGAGGGCGTTGGGCCGTGAGCGTCGCGGATCCGACCGGACGTCCCTGCCACCCACAGGCAGCCGGACGGAAGGAGGACGGGATGGACGCAGCCGATGCGGCCCGGGCCGGCCCGGCGGCCGGCGCGCCCGCCCCACTGGGCCTGCCCACGCCGTCCGACCCCGGGGGCCTGCTCGACGTCCTGGGCGTGGCGGCCGTGGTGCTGGACGCGGCGGGCCGGATCGCGCTGTGGAGCCCGCAGGCCGAGGAGCTGTTCGGCTGGACGGCCGAGGAGGCCCTGGGCAGCAAGGCCGCCCGCCTGATGGTCGCCCCGGACCAGCTCGACCTGGTCCTCGGCCTGTTCGGCGAGGTGATGTCGGCGGGGGAGACCTGGGCCGGCGTGTTCCCCATCCGGCACCGCGACGGCAGCACCCGGCCGGTGGAATTCCGCAACATGCGGCTCCAGGACCGGCACGGCGCCTTCTACGCACTGGGCATCGCCGCCGACGAGGCCACCGTGCGCGACGTCGAACGGGACCTCGCCCTGTCGGTCCGGATGGTCGCGCAGTCCCCGATCGGGCTCGCCGTCCTCGACGCCGACCTGCGCTACATCATGGTCAACCCGGCACTCGCCCGGATCAACGGGCTGCCCGTCGAGGGGCACGTCGGCCGCAGCGTCCACGACGCCCTGCCGATGATCGACCCGGCGCCGATCGACGCCGTGATGCACGAGGTCCTGGCCACCGGCCGCCCGCGGCTCAACCACCTCACCGTCGGCCGGACCTCCGCCGACCCCGACCACGACCACGCCTGGTCGGTCTCCTACTTCCGGCTGGAGGACCGGGCCGGCCGGATCCTGGGCCTGGCCACCTCGGTCATCGACGTCACCGAGCAGCACCGCAGCGGCGCCGAGGCCGCCGCCGCCCGCCGCCGGCTGGCCCTGATCGCCCGGGCCTCCGCCCGGATCGGCTCCACCCTCGACCTCGACACCACCGCCCGGGAGCTCGCCGAGCTGGTCGTGCCCCAGCTGGCCGACGTCGCCGCCGTCGACGTGCTCGACGCCGTCCTGGAGGGCGCCGGCCCGGGCGCCGCACCGCCGATCGGCGGCCCCGCCGCCTTCCGGGCGCTCGCCCTCGCCGCCACCCACACCTCCGAGGGCGTCCGCGCCGCCGTCCGGGCCGCCGACCCCACCGGGTCCCTCGCCCGCTATCCGGCCGACCGCCTGGTCGCGCGCTGCGTCGCCACCGGTGAGCCGGTGCTGGTGGCCCACGTCGGACCGGAGGACCTCCCGGAGATCGCCCGCGACGCGCAGGCCGCGGACGTGCTGGCCGAGGCCGGGCTGCGTTCCTACCTGGCGGTGCCGCTGATCGCCCGCGGCGAGGTGCTCGGCGCGCTCGACCTCAAGCGGATCCGCAACGCGCCGCCGTTCGACGACGACGACGTCCTGCTCGCCCTCGAACTCGCCTCCCGGGCCGCGGTCTGCATCGACAACGCCCGCTGGTACCAGAACCGGCGGCATGCCGCGCTCACCCTCCAGCGGCACCTGCTGCCCCGGCACCGGCCGAAGGCGGTCGGGCTCGACCTCGCCTACCGGTACCAGCCCAAGGGGGCACGCGGCGAGGCCGGCGGCGACTGGTTCGACGCGGTCCCGCAGGCCGGCGACCGGTCCGCGCTGGTGGTCGGCGATGTGATGGGCAGCGGCATCAACGCCGCCGCCACCATGGGGCAGCTGCGCACCGCCACCCGCACCCTGGCGGGCCTCGAACTGGACCCGGCCCAGGTGCTGCGCCACCTCGACCGCACCATGGCCGAGATCGAGGAGTCCATGGCCACCTGCGTGTACGCCGACTACGACCCCGCCACCGGCCAGTGCCGGATCGCCCTGGCCGGCCACCCGCCGCCGGTCCTGGTCCGCCGCGGGCGCGCCCCGGAGCTGCTCGACCTGCCCACCGGGGCCCCGCTCGGGGTGGGCGGGGTGCCCTTCGAGTCCACCGCGCTGGACCTGGCCGCGGGGGACCGGCTGGTGCTGTACACGGACGGACTGGTGGAGACCCGCGAGGAGCCGCTGGACGACCGGCTGGCGACCCTGCTCGACCTGCTGGCCGACCCCGGGCCGACCCTGGAGGAGACCTGCGACCTGCTGCTGGCCGCGCTCCGCCGCCCGGACGGCGACGACGACGTGGCCCTGCTGATCGCCGAGGTCGCGCCCCCGGCGGATCCGCCGGACTAGAGGCTCTCGCCCGCCGCGGCGGCGCGGGCGAGGACGACGATGTTCTCGCTCGCGTCGGTGAGCGGCCCGCGCGCCCAGTCGCCCCAGCAGGCCTCCACCGTGAAACCGGCCTGCCGCAGGAACCCGCGGAGCCCGTCGGCGTCCAGGAACCGCAGGCTCGCCCGGTCGATCCGCAGCGGCTCGCCGCCCCGGGTCTGCACCGTCTCGGTGAAGGTCACCACGCCGTCGGCCACCGACTCGACCCGGTGGACCACCCGCAGGGCGCGGCCCGCGGCGTCGACGACCTCGGCCGCCCGCTCCGGCCGCCAGCCCTCCCAGGCGCGCGCCGCCGGGTTCCGGGTGCCGAAGACCAACCGGCCGCCGTCCCGGAGCGCCGCGCGCACGGCGGCCAGCGCCGCCCGCAGCTCGTCGTCCGCGACGAACACCTGGAAGGCGTTGCCCGCCACCACGGCCAGCTCGAACTCCCGCTCCCGGCGGAGGTCCTGGGCCCGGCCGTGGACCCACTCGACGTCCGGCCGGCGGGCCGCCCGGCCGAGCGCCGCGGCATCCGGGTCCAGCCCGCACAGCCGCCCCCGGTGCCCGGCCGCCCGCGCGCGGTGCAGCAGCATGCCGGTGCCGCAGCCCACGTCGAGCACGGAGGGCGAGTCCATCACGAAGGACAGGTAGAAGTCGTCGCACGGCCCCCACGGGTTGAGGAGGTCATAGAGCGCGGCCGCGTCGGCGTCGGAGTACACCCGCGAAGTATGCTCCCGCACCGTCCCGTTCGGCCCGGCATTTCCGAACGGCCCGCCGACTTGGGACCCTTCGGTCGGGTGGCGGCGAACGTCCCTTCAGCAGGCGGCCGTTCGCCCGGCCGCGCGTCCTCAGCCGAGGTCCGTGCCGCCGACCGGCCGGCCGCCGATCAGGGTCAGCCGGACGAGCCCGGTGTCCAGCCGGCGCACCGCCTCGCCGATCGGTGCGGCCAGCAGCACCAGGTCGGCGACCGCGCCGGCCCGGACCCGCCGGACGCGCCCCCCGGGGTGCCGCGCCGGCGACAGGTAGCCGGCCAGGGCGCGGCCGGCGGTCATCCGCTCGGCCGCCCCCAGCACCTCGCCCGCCGCGGTGAGCCGCAGCACCGCCGCCCGCATCACCGCCCACGGGTCCAGCGGCCCGTACGGGGCGTCGCTGGAGAGCGCGAGCGGGACGCCGGCGGCGGCCAGGGAGGCCGCGCGGTGCAGGTCGCCGTGCCGGTCGGGGGCCAGGGCGCGCAGGTAGGCGTCGCCGCTCTCGGCCAGGAAGCCGGGGCGCGCCACCACCGGCACACCGAGCCGGGCGATCTCCGGCACGGCCGCGGCCGGCACCAGCTCGGGGTGCTCGATCCGGTCGCCGGCCAGCACCCCGGCCGCGCCGAGTGCGGCGAGCAGCAGCCGCAGCGACCCGCGGGGGCCGCAGTGCACCGCCACCGGTCGGCCCGTCCGGTGGGCGGCGGCGATCTCCGCGGCGGCGCCGGCGGGGTCCGCGGTGTCCCGGTCGGCGAGGTCGATCCGCCAGGGTCCGGCGGTGGGCCCGTCCGGCGGCAGCGCGGTCTCCGGTGGTACGCCGAGCAGCTGGACCCGCTGCGGCAGCGCGCCCGAGGCGCAGGCCGCGGCGAGCGCGGCCACGGCGCCCGATCCCGTACGCGGCTCGGCGTCGGTGACCGAGGTGATGCCGTGGTCGGCCAGCCGCCGGCCCAGTGCGGCCAGCGGTTCCGGTCCGCTGTGCGGGAGGCGGGTGCGCAGCCAGTCGTCGGCGTGCCGCAGCCGGCCGGTCGGTCGGCCGCCGGCGTCGCGCTCCACCCCCGGGTGGTCGGCCGTGGCGAGTCCGACGGCGGCCGCGGCCCTCGAGTTCAGCACCCACAGGCCGCCGCTGCGGTGCCGGATCCGGACCGGGACGTCGGCGCGCAGCCGGTCCAGTGCCGCCGCGTCCAGGTCGCCGGCGACCGAGGCCTGGTAGCGCACCCCGGTGATCCAGCCCGCCGGGTCGGGCTCCGCCGCGAGCAGGACGGCCGCCAGCCCGCCGGCCGTCCGGGCGGCGGCCGGGGTGCACGCCGTGGCGGCCAGGTCGGCGGCGGCCGCGGCCAGGTGCAGGTGGTGGTCGGTGAGCCCGGGCAGCAGGGCCCCGCCACGGGCCGCCAGCACCTGTTCGGCGGCATCGCGCCGCGGCAGGGCGCGGCCCAGTTCGAGGACCAGGCCGCCGCCGATCCGGACGTCCACCAGCTCGCCGCCGACCTCGGCACCGCGCAGCAGCAGCCCGCTCACCGCATACCGGTCCCGGCGCCCGCACGCCGCGCGGGCCGGTCGCGCGGGCCGGGCTCCTCGATCACCATGGTCAGGATGCTAAGGGCCCGGGCCGGGATGCCGCTGGTGCCGTGCTGGGGCCGCGTGCCCGCGGGAGCGGGCCCGCCCGCCCCGTCCGCGGCCGGGGGTGACGCGGGACGGGACGGGCGGACGTGCTGCGGCGGAGGGTCAGGGGCAGCTCTTCCAGGCCAGGTGGTAGACGGTGTTGATGTCGCCGTCGGTGGAGTCCATGGTCATGAAGCTGGTGGTGTGGCCGGTGTCGGAGCTGCCGCCGGAGACCCGCAGCTCGGTGTTGATGTTGAAGTTGCGCTCCTCCCCGCACGGCGCCCAGACCAGGGCGGCGACCGGCACGCTGTCGGTGGCCTGCCAGCTGTCGTCCAGCGGGCCGTTGTAGCGGTGCTCGAGGGCGCTGGTCTGCGGCGAGCCCTGGAAGTAGTAGGCGGCGCGCTGGAGTCCGGTGGCGCCCTTCTCCAGGTGGGCGAAGCCGCGGTAGTCGGCGGAGGCGATGGCGTAGGTGAAGCCCTGGGGCACGTGCACGCGCAGGTCGAGCTGGCAGTTCTTCCGGAAGTCGGTCGGCTTCGAGCCGACCCCGACCTGGGCCAGGTAGTCGCTGTAGGTCACTGTGAACGCGGTGTTGTCGGGGGAGACGGCGACCGCTGCGGTGCCGGCCGGACAGCCGGAGCCGTTCACGGTCGCCACGTCGATGACGATGCGGTCGGACGGGGGCGGGTTCTGCCAGCCGCTCGTGGCGACGGCGGGGGCGGTGGCGGCGAACAGCGATGCGGCGGCGGCGCCGGCGGCGACGAGCGTACGGACGATCACGGCATTCCTTCCGATCGAGCGTGCCCGGACCCCGGCCGGCGGGTGTGCCGGTCGGGATTTGTCGCGTACATGTCACCATGCCCGACGGGCCCGCGTACAGATGCCCGGCCCGCCCCGTCCGCCGCCCCGCCTCGCCGCCGCACGCTCTCGGTTGAGCGGCCGACCGCCCGGCGCCATGCTGGAGGGTGCACGCCGAGGGCCCTGACCGGCGCAGAACCGGCGGGACCGGGCCCCGGCGCCACCGAGAAGAGCACCGATGGACCGGACTGGCGCTTCACCCGGGACCGGCGAGCCCGATCCCGCGCCCGGCGCCCGGCGCCGCCGCGCCCCCCCCCCCCGCGGGGGGGGGCCCCGGGGGGGCCCCCGGGGGGGGGCGGGGCGGCCCCCCCCCCCCC
>NZ_JBHWBW010000418.1:0-7142 GCF_042735675.1 Kitasatospora sp. NPDC059571 | reverse complement strand
GGGGCCCTACGGCTCGTGGTGGCCGCCGGGCGGGTGCGATTTAGTGCCGCCCCCCCCGGGGGGGGGGGCGCCGGCCCGGGGGGTCCGGGGGGGGCGGGCGGGCCCCCCCCCGCCCACGCAGCGGTCGCCCTTGGACGCGACCTTCAGTCCGCCGTAGACGAGGCCGCGCGGCACGTCGTCGGCGGGTATCGAGGCCACCGGCTGCGGCGCCTCGTCGTGGGCGGGTCCGGACGCCGCGACGGCGTCGAGCCCGGGTGCGGCAGCGGACGCGTGCGTCCGGTCCGCGGAGAGGACACCGTCGGTGACGGCGGTGCCGATGAAGACCCCCGTTGCGGCGATGGCGGCCGCGATCAGCACCGTGCGGGTGCTGCGCCGCCGTTTCACCACTCTTCTACGACCGGTCAAACCACATCTCTTTTCCTTCGGAGGGGTTGAGTGCCGGGAATCCTGCCAGAACGTCGGAGCGCTCAGGGCACGCGTGTTCTACGCGCGAAGAGGTACGCCTTTCAACGAAATTCCCCGAGCTGTCGACGTCTCCTCAACTTGCCGAATGGAGGCAAGAGTTGCCTATTTCGATCCACAAAGGAGCGAAATGATGGGGGACTTGGGACGTGCGCGACTTCACCAAAACGTTATGCTTCGCAATCCATCGTTAGACGGCCCGTCAAATAGTGCAATTGCACACCGTGGTCGGGAAATCACGCTCGATGGACCACCGCGCGGGGTCCGGTCCGGTGCCGGGCGCCCGGGCCGCCGATCTGCCCGGGCGCCTCCCGCCGCGCGGCCCGCACCGGCATAATCAACGCCCATGACGACCGCCCGTGCGAACATGAGCGCGATTGCCGAAGACCTGTACGCATGGCTCCCCCCGAAGCGGGGCTGGGGCCTGGCCAACTGCGGTCTGCTGGTCTCACCACGCTCCGCCGCGTGGATCGACACCCCGTACGACCCGTCGCTGGCCGGGGAGTTCCTCGCCGAGAGCCGCCGCCTCGCGCCGGGCACCCCGATCGACCGGGTGATCGTCACCCACGCCAACGGCGACCACCTGTGGGGCGCCGGGGTGCTGCCGGACGCCGAGGTGATCACCACCCGGGAGGCCCTGGAGCACATCCACTACGAGCCGACCCCCCAGCAGCAGCACGCCCTGATCGCCGGCGGCGACCCGCAGTCCCCGCTCGGCTGGTACCTCTCCCGGCACTTCGGCGGCTTCGACTGGTCGGCCACCGAGCCGGTCCACCCCACGCTGATGTTCCACGGCGAGCTGGAGCTGCGGGTCGGCGACCACCCGGTGCACGTCATCGGGCTCCCCCCGGCGCACACCGAGGGCGACCTCATCGTCCACCTCCCCCGCCAGCGGGCGGTCTTCGCGGGCGACGTCATCTTCGGGTCCACCGACCGGTTCCCCGGCGACCACCCGGTGCACTGGGCCGGGCCGCTGCAGAACGTCATCGACGCCTGCACCCGGATCCTGGACACCGGCGCCGAGATCGTCGTCCCCGGCCACGGCCCGGTGCTGGACCGCTCCGGCGTCCACGCGCACATCGACCACCTCCGGTACGTCCAGGAGCGCGCCCACGCCCTGCACGCCGCCGGCGTCCCGGCGCTCGACGCCGCCCGGGCCGTCATCGCCGAGCGCCGGTACCCCGAACTCGGCCTGCCGGAGCGCCTGGTGATCACCGTCGGCGCCGAGTACCGGCACCTGGACGCGACCCCGCTGCCCGGTGTCCTGGAGGTCATGTCGCAGGTCGCGACGGTGGCGCGGGAGCTGGAGGCGACCACGCTGCCCGGACCGCGCGGCGCCGCCGACGACCACGCGCAGCTGCCGGCCTGACCGGCCCGGCCGCGGCCCCACCGCGGCCCCGGGCGGGCACCGACAGCACGGGGCCCGCCGCCAGCCCGGACCGCCGCCCACCACCGGCGGTCCGGACCCCCATTCACCGAGGGACTTCGATGACCCAGATCGCGCTGCTCGCGCTGGCCGTCGTCTGCGCGGCCGCAACGGCCGCCGCCGGCGTCCAGGCGCGGGCCAGGCGGCATGCCGTCCGCCGGGCCGAGGCGGCCGCCACCGCCCTCGCACACGGCGAGGACCGCATCCGCGCGGTGGAGGCCCGGCTCGCCCGCAGCGAGGACCACGCCCGGGACTCCGCGGCCCGCCTCGCCCGCAGCGAGCACGAGGCCGCGGACGTCCGCACCAGGGCGGAGGCCCTGCTCAACGAGATCGACCTGCTCGCCGCGCAGCGGCTGCCGGCCGCCGCGCTGGCGCTCAGCCACCCCGGTGCGCCGGTGCCCCCGGTGCGGGAGCCGGACCTCGTCGGGGAGCGGGCCGCCCGGGCGCTGGACGCGGTGCTGGAGGCCGCGGCGGCCGCCGTGGTCGCCGAGCGCGAACGGGTCGACGCGGCGGCCCGCGCCGCGATGCGCGGCACCACCTCCAAGATCCAGACCCTGCTGTACCAGGTGCAGAGCCTGGTCCAGCAGGTGCAGCACGACAACGACGACCCCCGGCTGCTGGAGCTGGACTTCCGCAACGAGGTCGCGCTGCGCCGGATCCAGACCGTCGCCGTGCTCTGCGAGGCCTGGCCCGGCCTGGCCCGGGCCGACTCGCCGCTCGCCGAGGTGGTGCTCGGCGCACTGTCCCGGGTCCCCGGCTATCCGCGGATCAAGGTGGCCAACCATCTGAAGGAGGCGCGGCTGGCCGTGGTCGCCCGGGCCGCCGAGCCAGTGGCCGTCGCGGTCGCCGAACTGCTCGCCAACGCCACCGCGTACTCGCACCCGGACACCGAGGTGCCGGTCACCGTCCAGCAGGGCGGCCGGGGCGCGCTGGTCGTCATCGACGACAGCGGCATCGGCATGGACGACGACCAACTGGCGCGCGCCCGCAGGCTGCTGGCCGGCCCGCCGGAGGTCCTGCTGACCGAGCTCGGCAACCCGCCGAAGGCGGGCTTCGCCGTGGTCGGCCGGCTCGCCCGGCAGTACGGCTTCAGCTGCCACATCGAGCCGTCGCCCTACGGCGGGATGCGGACGATGCTCCGGCTGCCCGCGGCCCTGCTGACCGTGGTCGACGCCGACCAGCCGCTGTCGGTGCTGGCCCCGCAGCCCGTCCGGGCCGTCGCCGCACCGCAGCAGCCGGCCCCCGCCGAGCCGTCCGCCCACGCTCCCGCGGACACCGAACCGGGCGCCGTATCCGCCGTACCCGCCGCCGAGGCGCTGCCCAGCCGGCGCCGGCGGCGCCCGCTGCCCGCCGCGCCGGACGACGCGGCGGACGACGCCACCCGTGAACCACCCGCCGACCGCACACCGGAGCAGGCCGCCGCCCGCTGGCGCGCGCTCCAGAAGGGCACGGACGCCGGGCGCAGCGCCGCCGACCGGTCCGAGCCCGCCGCCGTACCGACCGAAGGAGCAGAGCAGTGAGCACGTCCCGCCGTCCCGCCACCGACGAGGTCTCGTGGGTGCTGACCCCGCTGCTCGAACTGCCCGGAGTGCGGCACGCGCTGATCGCGACCGGCGACGGGCTGGTCGAGGGCGCGTCGCCGGAGCTGGACCGGGCCTCCGCCGAGCGGGTGGCCGCGATGACGGCCACGCTGCACGCGGCGAGCCGGGCCTTCACCACGGCCTTCACCGACGAGGAGAAGCCGCGGCTGGCGCAGACCGTCGTGGAGTCCGACCTGGGCTTCGCGATCGTGGTGCCCGCCGGGCAGAACACCTCGCTGGCGGTGTTCGCCGAGCCGGACGCGCAGTTGGGCAACATCGCCTTCCAGATGCAGGTGCAGGTGGACGCCCTGGCCAGGGCGCTGGCAAGTCCGCCCCGGCAGTCGGACGGTGCGCAACGGTGAGCGGCGTCCCGCGCCGGCGCATGGTGCCCGCCTACCTGGTCACCGGCGGCCGGAGCAAGCCCGGCCGGACCGCCCTGGACCGGCTCACCGTGCTCCACGCGGCGGGCTCGGAACCCCCCGACGGCCTCGATCCCGAGCACCGCTCCCTGTGGGCGCTGCTGCGGGACGGCGCCCTGACCCTGGTGGAGGCCGCCGCGCACCTGCGGCTGCCGGTCAGTGCCACCCGCTTCCTCGCCGCCGACCTGGTGGAGGCGGGCCTGCTCCGGGCCCGCACCCCCGTCCCCCGTGCCCAGCAGATCGACCGCGCCCTCGTGGAGAGGCTCCTCGTTGGACTCCGAACCCTCCGGTAGCCGGGTCGGCTACCTGCCCGACCGGGACCAGACCCTGATGAAGGTGCTGGTCGCCGGCCCCTTCGGGGTCGGCAAGACCACCCTGATCCGGACCCTGTCCGAGATCCCGACCCTGCACACCGAGGAGGTCATGACCGAGACGGGGGCGCCGGTCGACGACGCCTCGGGGCTGCCCGGGAAGACCACCACCACGGTCGCCGTCGACTTCGGCCGGCTCACGGTCGGCGGCGACCTGGTGCTCTACCTCTTCGGCACGCCGGGGCAGCGGCGGTTCCTGCCGCTGTGGAACGACGTCGCCCGCGGGGCGCTCGGCGCGCTGGTGCTCGCCGACACCCGCCGGCTCGCCGAGTCCTTCGAGGTGATGGACCTCGTCGAGGAGCAGGGGCTGCCGTACGCGGTGGCGGTGAACTGCTTCCCCGACGCGCCCGCGCACCCGCCGGAGGTGCTCCGCGCCCATCTGGACCTGCACCCCGACACCCCGCTGGTGCTCTGCGACGCGCGGGAGCGGGCGGGCAGCGCCGAGGCCCTGATCGCCCTCGCCGAACACGTCCTGAACGGCCTGCCCCGGGAGCCCCGGTGACCCCATACGACGCACCGCCGGTCGACCTCTACGGGCCGGCGTTCGCCGCCGACCCGCACCGCCACTACGAGCGGCTGCGCGGCTTCGGCGCGCTCGCCCCGGTCGCCCTGGCGCCGGGGGTGACGGCGCTGCTGGTCACCGATTATCAGGCGGCGCTGGACGTGCTGCGCGACTCCGAGACGTTCTCCAAGGACCCGCGGCCGGCGCGGGATCCGCTGCCCGCCGACTCCCCGCTGCTGCCGGTGCTCGGCTGGCGGCCGACCGCGCTGTTCAGCGACGGCGAGGTGCACCGGCGCTACCGGCAGGTGATCACCGACGGACTGGCGCTGATCGAGCCGCACACCCTGCAGAAGCGGGTGGCCGAGGTCGCCGCGGCGCTGATCGAGCGCTTCGACGGCGTCGGCACGGCCGACCTGATCTCCCAGTACGCCCGGCAGTTGCCGCTGTTCGTCTTCAACACCTGGTTCGGGGTGGCACCGCAGGACAGCGACCGGCTGGTGGCCGGGATGGCCGGGATGATGGAGTCCCAGCAGAAGGCCCTGGCCGCGTACGGCGACCTGGTCGCGGTGGTCACCGGGATGGTCGCGGACCGGCGCGCCCACGCCCGCAACGACCTCACCTCGTGGTTCCTGCACCACCCGGCGGGGCTGGACAACGACGAGGTGGTGCGGCAGATCACGCTCACCATGAGCGCGGGGCACGAGCCCACCACCAACCTGATCGGCAACGCGCTGCTGCGGGTGCTGACCGACGACCGGTACGCGGGCTCGCTGTTCGGCGGGGCGATGACGGCGCACCAGGCGATCGACGAGGTGCTGTGGCACGAGCCGCCACTCGCCAACTTCTCCGCCCACTACCCGCGGTACGACATCGAGTTCCACGGGCGGCGGATCGCCGCGGGCGAACTGGTGCTGGTCTCCTACGCCGCGGCCAACTCCGAGGCGGCGCCGCCGCCGGGGGACGACGCGCTGCGCAGCGGCGCCAGCGCCCACCTCGCCTGGGCCGCCGGGCCGCACGCCTGCCCGGCCCGCGACCCGGCCCTGCTGATCGCGATCACCGCGATCGAGCAGCTGACCAGCCGCCTCGGCGACCTGGAGCTCGCCGTCCCGGCGGAGGCCCTGGTCTGGCGCCCGGGCCCGTTCCACCGCGCCCTGGTGAGCCTCCCGGTGCGCTTCACGCCGCTGGTCCACGAGCGGCCGGCCGCGCTCTGACGCACCGCCCGCCCTGCCCCGGCCGGTCCGGTCGGGGCGGGGCGGGGCGGGGCAGGGCGCAGGTCGGGTCAGGCCGCGGGCGCCGGGAAGGACTCGCGGAAGGTGAAGGCGTCGGGGCCGGGGCCCTTGGCGCGCAGCAGGTCGAGCCGCTGCTCGGCCTCGGCGACGGTAGGGCGGTGCCCGGCCGGCACCCACCAGAGCACGGTCATCACCTCGGAGACGCGGGCGAACCACTCGCGGCGGCGGCGCAGCACCTCGCGGTGGAGCGGGCTGTAGACGTACGCCTCCAGGGCGGCGGGGTCACGCCACACCGACAGGTTGACGAGCAGTCGGTCGTCGCCGTAGATCAGGGCGTCGCTGCCGCTGTCCTCCGAGAGCCGCCAGACGAAGCCGTCGGCCTTGTCGGCGGCGGCGTTGACCGGGTCCAGGGCGGCGACGAAGTCGGCGAGCAGGTCGCTGTCGAGCGGGGCCAGCAGCAGGGCGATGTTCAACTGGGCGAGTTCGTAGTGGGATTCGGAGGTCATGCGGCCACTGTACGAAGGGTGCGCGGGCGGCCGCAGCGCTGTCCACGGCCGGGCGGGCGGCAGCGGCACTGCCGGGTGCGGCGAAAGGCACTGGCGGGTGCGGCACCGTCCGGGCATGATCGCGCCATGACCTGGACCGCACCTGACATCACCCGTACCGGCGGCTCGCTGGTGGCCGGCGAGCGCGAGATGCTGCTCGGCTACCTCGGCTGGCAGCGCGACACCCTCCTGCTCAAGTGCCAGGGGCTGACGGGGGAACAGCTCGCGCTGCGCCCGCTGCCGGCCTCGAACCTCTCCCTGCTCGGGCTGGTCCGGCACCTGGCGAAGGTGGAGCGGACCTGGTTCCGGGAGCGGGTGGCGGGCCTCCCGGTGCCGCGGCTGTACGCGGAGTCCGGCGCCAAGGACGCCGACTTCGACGAACTGGACCCGGCCCGCGCGGCGGAGGACTACGACCGGCTGCTGGAGGAGCGCCGGCTGGCGGACGAGGTGCTGGCGAAGGCCCGGTTGGACGACACCTTCGTGCTGGACGGCGAGGAGTACTCCGTCCGGCTGGTGCTCTGCCACCTGGTGTCCGAGTACGCCCGCCACAACGGCCACGCCGACCTGCTGCGCGAGCGCCTCGACGGCGCCACCGGCGGCTGATCGGC
>NZ_JBHWBW010000417.1:1856-7151 GCF_042735675.1 Kitasatospora sp. NPDC059571 | reverse complement strand
CCGCCCCCGTGCGTGGGGGCGGGGCGGGGGGGGCGCCCCGCGCCTCGGGCCGCGCCGCCGGGCGCCGGGCCCCCCCCGCGCGGGGGGGGGGCCCCCCCCCCACGGACGTGCTGCGGGTCAGGCCTTGCGGCGCCGGCCCTTGGCGGAGCGGGCGGCCTTGCGGCGCTCGGCGCGGGTCAGGCCGTCGCCCTCGTCCACCGGGCCGTCCTCGAAGTCGCCCTCGATGACGGTGTCGTCGCCGTCCACCGACGGCGCCGTGTAGTGCAGGCGCTGGCGGGCCGGGGCCTCCAGGCCCTTGGCGCGGATCTCCGGACGGGCGTCGGCCTTGTCCAGCGAGAGCACCGCGTCGGTGTCCTCGGCGACCGGAACCTCCTCGACCTGCTGCTCGACCTGGACCTCCAGGTTGAACAGGTAGCCGACCGACTCCTCCTTGATGCCCTCCATCATGGCCGCGAACATGTCGTAGCCCTCGCGCTGGTACTCGACCAGCGGGTCGCGCTGCGCGTAGGCGCGCAGGGCGATGCCCTCCTGGAGGTAGTCCATCTCGTAGAGGTGCTCGCGCCAGCGGCGGTCCAGCACCGACAGGACGACCCGGCGCTCCAGCTCGCGCATGATCTGCTCGCCGAGCTGGTCCTCGCGGGCGCCGTACTGCGCCTGGATGTCCTCCTGGATGACCTTGGTGAGGAACTCGGGGGTGAGCCCGGCCGGCCCGCCGGCCTCCTCCTCCAGGTCCTCCAGGTCGAGGGTGACCGGGTAGAGCTGGCGCAGGGCCGTCCAGAGCTTCTCGAGGTCCCAGTCGTCCTCGAAGCCCTCGCCGGTGGCGGCGGTGACGTACGCCTCGACGGTGTCGTCCATGAAGTGGCCGACCTGCTCCTGCAGGTCCTCGCCCTCCAGGACGCGGCGGCGCTCGCCGTAGATGACCTCGCGCTGGCGGTTGAGGACCTCGTCGTACTTGAGGACGTTCTTGCGGATCTCGAAGTTCTGCTGCTCGACCTGGGTCTGCGCGGAGGCGATGGCCCGGGTGACCATCTTCGACTCGATCGGCACGTCCTCGGGCACGTTGGCCATCGACAGCACGCGCTCGACCATGCCGGCCTTGAACAGGCGCATCAGGTCGTCGCCGAGGGACAGGTAGAAGCGGGACTCGCCCGGGTCGCCCTGGCGGCCGGAGCGGCCGCGCAGCTGGTTGTCGATCCGGCGGGACTCGTGGCGCTCGGTGCCCAGCACGTAGAGGCCGCCCAGCTCCTGGACCTCCTCGTGCTCGGCCTTGACGGCCTCCTTGGCCTTGTCCAGGGCGCTCGGGAAGGCGGACTCGTACTCGTCCGGGGTGTCCTCCGGGTTGAGCCCGCGCTGCGCCAGCTCGGCGGCGGCCAGGTGGTCCGGGTTGCCGCCGAGCATGATGTCGGTACCGCGGCCGGCCATGTTGGTGGCGACGGTGACGGCGCCCTTGCGGCCGGCCTGGGCGACGATCTGCGCCTCGCGCTCGTGGTGCTTGGCGTTCAGCACCTCGTGCGGGATGCCGCGCTTGCGCAGCTCCTGGGAGAGGTACTCGGACTTCTCGACCGACACGGTGCCGACCAGCACCGGCTGGCCCTTCTCGTGCTTCTCGGCGATGTCCTCGACCACCGCGGCGAACTTGGCCGGCTCCGACTTGTAGATCAGGTCGGGCTGGTCGATGCGCTTGGGCGTCTTGTTGGTCGGGATCGGCACGACGCCGAGCTTGTAGATCTGGTGGAACTCGGCGGCCTCGGTGGTGCCCGTACCGGTCATGCCGGAGAGCTTGTCGTAGAGGCGGAAGAAGTTCTGCAGGGTGATGGTGGCCAGGGTCTGGTTCTCGTTCTGGACCTCCACCCCCTCCTTGGCCTCGATCGCCTGGTGCATGCCCTCGTTGTAGCGGCGGCCGGCGAGGATACGGCCGGTGTGCTCGTCGACGATCATGACCTCGCCGTTGATGACGACGTAGTCCTTGTCCGCCTTGTAGAGCTCCTTCGCCTTGATGGCGTTGTTCAGGAAGCCGACCAGCGGGGTGTTCACCGACTCGTAGAGGTTGTCGATGCCGAGGTAGTCCTCGACCCGGCCGACGCCCTCCTCCAGCACGCCGACGGTGCGCTTCTTCTCGTCGACCTCGTAGTCGCGGTCGCGCTTGAGGCGCTGCACCAGCTTGGCGAAGTCGCTGTACCACTTGGTGGCCTGGTCCGCCGGGCCGGAGATGATCAGCGGGGTGCGGGCCTCGTCGATGAGGATCGAGTCGACCTCGTCGACGATCGCGAAGTTGTGGCCGCGCTGGACGAGTTCCTCCTGCGCCCAGGCCATGTTGTCGCGCAGGTAGTCGAAGCCGAACTCGTTGTTCGTGCCGTACGTGATGTCCATCCCGTACTGGCGCTTGCGCTCGGCCGGCGACATGTTCGCCAGGATCACGCCGACCTCGAGGCCGAGGAAGCGGTGCACCCGGCCCATCCACTCCGAGTCGCGCTCGGCGAGGTAGTCGTTGACCGTGATGAGGTGCACGCCCTTGCCGGTCAGCGCGTTGAGGTACGCGGGCAGGGTGCCGACCAGGGTCTTGCCCTCGCCGGTGCGCATCTCGGCGACGTAGCCGAAGTGCAGGGCGGCGCCGCCCATGATCTGGACGTCGTAGTGGCGCTGGCCCAGCACGCGCTTGGCGGCCTCGCGGACGGTCGCGAACGCCTCGGGCATGATGTCGTCCAGGCTCTCGCCCTCGGCGAGGCGGGCCTTGTACTCATCGGTCAGCGCGCGCAGCTCGTCGTCGGTGAGGTTGACGAAGTCCTCTTCGATCGAGTTGACCTGGGCGGCAATCCGCTGCAGCTTGCGAAGGATCTTTCCTTCGCCTGCGCGCAGGATCTTGTCGAAGACGGACACGTGAGCGGGCTCCTTGCCTGGATCGGCTCTGGACGACAGTCGGCGAGACCTACCCCACCGTACGCGCCATGGTATGCGAGGAGGCCAAGCCGCCGGGAGGTCCGTCAGCACGGTATTCCTGTGTCACCCACCCGGGCAAAGCGCGGTGAAGCGCCAGTCGGGGGGCAAAACGGTCAACTCCGCGGCCTCCGTGCCCTGCACAACCGACCGGGCCGCCCGGAGGTTCCCGGCGGCCGCCGCGGGTGTCGGTGGCAGCGCCTACGCTGCCCGGCATGACCTCGCCGCAGACCGCCACCGAGCTCTCCGCCGACCAGGCCCGCCGGATCGCCCTGCGGGCGCAGGGCCTGCTGGGCGCCCCCGACCGCCGCGGCGGGGTCCGCGGTGTGCTGCGGCACCTGGGCGCCGTCCAGCTGGACACCATTTCGGTGCTCGCCCGCTCGCACGAGCTGGTGCCGTACGCGCGGCTCGGCGCGGTCGGCCGCCCGGCGGTCGAACGGGCCTACTGGGGTGCGGAGACGAGCTTCGAGTACTGGTCGCACGCGGCCTGCGTGCTGCCGATCGAGGAGTGGCCGCTGTTCGCCTTCCGCCGCCGCGCCTACCGCGAGCGCGGCCGGCTCTGGGGCGGCCACGAGGTGAGCGAGCGCACCTACCGCGAGGTGCTGGAGCGGCTGCGCGCCGAGGGCCCGCTGACCTCCACCGAACTCGGCGGCGCCAAGCGGACGTCGGAGTGGTGGGACTGGTCGGAGAGCAAGATCGCGGTGGAGCAGGCGCTGGCTTTCGGCGACGTGGTCTGCACCGAGCGGCGCGGCTGGAAGCGGCTGTACGAGGCGGCCGAGCAGGCGGTGCCGGCCGAGCTGTTCGGCCAGGACCCGGACGACGCGGAGTGCGTGCGCCGGCTGGTCGGCCAGGCCGGCGCGGCGCTCGGCGTGGCCACCGTGGCCGACCTCGGGGACTACCACCGGCTGCGCAAGGAGCAGGTGGCCGCCGCGCTGCCCGACTCCGGCCTGGTGCCGGTCGCCGTGGCCGGCTGGACGACGCCGGCCTGGGCGGTGGCGGGGGCGGTGGCGGCGGTGCCGCGGGGCCGCCACCGGTCGACGATGCTCTCCCCGTTCGACTCGCTCGTCTGGGACCGCGCGCGGACGGAGCGGATCTTCGGAATGACGCACCGCCTGGAGGCCTACACTCCGAAGGAGAAGCGGGTGCACGGGTACTTCGCGATGCCGCTGCTGGCCGGCGGCCGACTGGTCGGCCGGGTCGACCCGGCCCGCGAGGGCCGCACCCTGGTGGCCCGTCAGGTCTCGCTGGAGTCACCGGCGCACACGGGCGCGCTGGCCTCGGCCCTGCGCGAGGCGGCGGCCTGGGTGGGCTGCGACGCCGTCCGGGTCGAGCGGCTGGCGGACGAGCGGCTGCGGCCCGCCCTGGAGCGGGCGCTGGCCTGACCGGTCACCCTATTTCGAGGATCTTCTCCCGCATCGCGTAGACCACGGCCTCCATCCGGGAGTGCAGCTGCAGCTTCTCCAGGATGTTGCGGACGTGGTTCTTCACGGTGTTCTCGCTGATGAAGAGCTCCTTGGCGATCTCCCGGTTGTTCATCCCGGTGGCCACCAGCTTGAGCACCTCCAGCTCGCGGTCGGTGAGCCGCGGCGCGGGCACCAACTCCCGGTCGTCGGACCGGCGCTGGATCATCGACTTGAACTCGGTCAGCAGCTTGGCCGCCATGGAGGGGCTGATCTGCGACTGGCCGTCGGCCACCGCGCGGATCGCGGTGGCCACCTCGTCGGTGGAGATCTCCTTGAGCAGGTAGCCGGTGGCGCCCGCCTTGATCGCCTCGTAGAGGTCGGCCTCCTCGTCGCTGATCGTCAGCATGATGATCTTCGCGCTGGGGACCACGTCCTTGATCGCGGTGCAGGCCTCGATACCGCTGCGCCGGGGCATCCGGACGTCCATCAGGATGATGTCCGGCAGCAGGTCGGCGGCCTTGAGCACGGCCTCGGCGCCGTCCCCGGCCTCGCCGATGACGGTGATGTCCTCCTCCTCGGCGAGGACGATCTCCAGGCCGCGGCGGAACAGTGCGTGGTCGTCGACCACCAGCACCCGGATCGGCTCACCGCGGTGCCCGCCGTACCCGGCGGGGGGCTCTCCCGACCCCGCACCCGCGCCCGGGCCGCCATCCGCACCACGGCTGATGGGCTCGCCCATCCGCTCCTCCCCCGGTCGCCGGTCGATGTCAGGCTCCATCATTCCATGACGACCGGGGCGTTGATCACCCTCCGATACCGGGCCGCCCAGCTGGGGGGGGCCCGCCGCGCCGGCGGCCGGGGGGGCCCCCCCCCCCCGGGGGGGCGGGCGGGCCGCGGGCGGGGGCGGATCAGCAGTGGGCCCGGGGGTGAGCCCCCCCGCCGCCCCCCCCCCCCCCCG
>NZ_JBHWBW010000417.1:0-1846 GCF_042735675.1 Kitasatospora sp. NPDC059571 | reverse complement strand
ACCGCAGCTCTCCGGCGAGCTCTACTCACTAACCCCCCCCCCCGCGCCGGCCCCCCCCCCGGCGTCACCCGCTCGATCGGTACGTCGTGCCCGGACAGGGACGGGATCAGTCCTCGTCGGGCCCGTTGATCGCACCGCCGGCGCCGCCGCCGACGGCCGTCGCGTCCTCCTTCAGGTGGATGACGCCGTAGTGGTAGCCGTGCCGGCGGTACACCACGCTCGGCAGGCCGCTGTCCTTCTCCACGAACAGGTAGAAGTCGTGGCCGACGAGCTCCATCTCGTACAGCGCCTGGTCCAGCGACATCGGCGCGGCGGGGTGCGTCTTCTCGCGGACGACGAGCGGACCGTCGCCCTCCACCTCCAGGGATCCCATCATGGTCTTGCGGACCGCCCCGTTCATCGGGGTCTCGGTCGCCTCCGTCGCGGGGAGGGCGGCCAGTGCCGCCGTCGCCGCAGCGACGCTGACGGGGGTGCGGCCGTTGCCGCCCTTGTGCACCCGGCGCCGGTCCGCTGTCTTGCGGAGCTGGGCGTCGAGCTTCGCCGAGGCCAGGTCGAGCGCCGCGTACGGGTCGCTGGCGGCGGCCTCGGCCCGGATCACCGGGCCGCGGGTACGGAGAGTGATCTCCACCCGCTCGGACCGGTCGGCCTGCCGCGGGTTGTGCTCCTTGGACACCTCGACGTCGAGGCTGATCACCTTGCCGTCGAACTTCTGGACCTTCTCCAGCTTCTCGGCCACGTGCTCGCGGAACCTCTTGGGCACCTCGGTCTTGCGGCCCTTGACGACGATGTCCACGCAGAACTCCGATCCCTTGTGCTGTCGCCGATCCGGAACGCACCCGGACCGGACTGAGACCCAGCCGGACCAGCCGTGACGCCACCCGCCCCCCGCCTTCGCCGGGAGCGGCGAAACCGACTGGCCCTCTCTCACTTCCTCCCCACCAGGAGCGCCTGAAACCCCCTGTGTGCCTTATGGAACACCTCGGCAGGGGATTCCGCCTCCCCAGTCGAACAACGTAGCGAGACGGCGTCGGCTGCACAGCTGTTCACCACTGTTTACCCCCCACGGGGTGAAACACCGGCCAACATCTGGACAACACGCACCGGGGCGCCCACCGTATGGCTCAGTCCGCACCGCGGCAAGAGCCCGGCTGCGCCATCATCCGCCCCCGGCCCCGGCCGACGGCGGCGTTCGACGGGAGGTGTCCGTGACCCCGTCCGCCGCCCTGGCGGGGAGCGTTCCGGCCCTGCTGGACCTGCTGCTGCCCACCCGGTGCGCGGGGTGCGGGCAGGGGCGCGCCCAGCTCTGCGCGCGCTGCCGCGAGGCGCTCTCCGCAGCCTGCGCCGGGCCCGCCGACCCGGTGCCCCGACCGGCCGGGCTGCCCCCGGTGCACGCGTCCGCGGCCTACGCCGGACCGGTCCGGAGCCTGCTGATCACGCACAAGGAACGCGGGGCACTGGCCCTCGCCGGGCCGCTGGGCACCGCACTGGCCGGCGCCGTCCGCTCCGCCGTACCGGAGGGCCCCGGCGGCGGGCCGCTGCTGCTCGTCCCGGTGCCGTCCGCCCGCGGCGCCGTCCGCGCGCGCGGGCACGACCCCACCCTTCGCCTCGCCCGGGCGGCCGCCCGGGACCTGCGCCGTGCGGGCCTGCCCGCCCGGGCGGTGCCGGTGCTGCGACAGGTGCGCCCGGTGGCCGACCCGGCGGGACTCGGCGCGGCCGCCCGGCACCGCAATCTGCACGGTGCGCTCGGGGTGCCGCCGGGGCGGGGGGCCCGGGGGGGGGGGGGGCCGGGGGGGGCGGGGGGCGGGGGGGGGGAGCGCCCGGGCGCGCGCGGCGGCGGCGGGCCCGG
>NZ_JBHWBW010000416.1:0-7164 GCF_042735675.1 Kitasatospora sp. NPDC059571 | reverse complement strand
GGGGGGCGTCCCGCCCCGGCCGGACGCGGCCGGTACCGCTCAGAACCGCTCGGCCGGCGTGTAGGTGCCCCAGACCTCGCGCAGCGCGCCGCAGACCTCGCCGACGGTCGCCCGCGCCGCCAGCGCCTCCTTCATCGGCGGGAGCACGTTCTCGCTCCCCTCGGCCGCCCGGCGCAGCGCGCCCAGGGTGCGGGACACCGCCGAGCGGTCGCGCCCCGCCCGCAGCCGGGCCAGCCGGGCGGCCTGCTGCTCCTCGATCGCCGGGTCCACCCGCAGCGGCCGGTACGGCTCCTCGGCCTCCAGCCGGAAGCGGTTGACGCCGACCACGGTGCGGGCGCCGGAGTCCTGCTCCTGCTGGATGCGGTAGGCGGTGCGCTCGATCTCGGCCTTCTGGTAGCCCTGCTCGATCGCGGCGACCGCGCCGCCGAGGTCCTCGATCCGGCGCATCAGCTCCAGGGCGGCGGCCTCGACCGCGTCGGTGAGGCTCTCGACCGCGTAGGAGCCGGCGAACGGGTCGACCGTGGCGGTGACGTCGCTCTCGTGGGCGAGCACCTGCTGGGTGCGCAGCGCCAGCCGGGCCGACTTCTCGGTGGGCAGCGCAATGGCCTCGTCGAAGCTGTTGGTGTGCAGCGACTGGGTGCCGCCGAGCACCGCGGCCAGGGCCTGCAGGGAGACCCGGACCAGGTTGACCTCCGGCTGCTGGGCGGTGAGCTGCACGCCGGCGGTCTGGGTGTGGAAGCGCAGCATCTGCGAGCGCGGGTCCCGCGCGCCGAACTCCTCCCGCATCACCCGGGCCCAGATCCGCCGGGCGGCCCGGAACTTGGCGACCTCCTCCAGCAGGGTGGTGCGGGCGACGAAGAAGAACGAGAGCCGTGGCGCGAACTCGTCCACCGCCATGCCCGCCTCCAGTGCGGTGCGCACGTACGCGATGCCGTCGGCGAGCGTGAAGGCGATCTCCTGCGCGGGGTCCGCGCCGGCCTCGGCCATGTGGTAGCCGGAGATGGAGATGGTGTTCCAGCGCGGGATCTCCGCCCGGCAGTAGCGGAAGACGTCGGCGGTCAGCCGCAGCGACGGCTGCGGCGGGAAGATGTACGTGCCGCGGGCGATGTACTCCTTCAGCACGTCGTTCTGGACGGTGCCGGTGAGCCGGTGCGCGGGGACCCCCTGTGCCTCGCCGACCAGCCGGTAGAGGAGCAGCAGCAGCGCGGCCGGGGCGTTGATCGTCATCGAGGTGGAGACCTCGCCCAGCGGGATGCCGTCGAACAGCACGGCCATGTCCTCGACGCTGTCGATCGCCACGCCGACCTTGCCGACCTCGCCGGCCGCGAGCGGGGCGTCCGAGTCGTGGCCCATCTGGGTGGGCAGGTCGAAGGCGACCGAGAGGCCGGTGGTGCCGGCGGCGATCAGCTGCCGGTAGCGCGCGTTGGATTCGGCGGCGGTGCCGAAGCCGGCGTACTGCCGCATCGTCCACGGCCGGCCGGTGTACATCGTCGGGTAGACGCCCCGGGTGAAGGGGTACTCCCCGGGGCTGCCCAGCCTGGCCGCCGCGTCCCAGTCCGCGAGGGCCTCGGGGCCGTACAGCGGCTCGATGGGCACGCCCGACTCGGCGCGGCGGGGCTCGGCTGGCATGGCGGACCTCCGCGGGGTGTGGGGCCCGGGCCGGTACGGCCCGGTGGTCGCCCGGTTTCGCACTGTAGCCGCGGCCGGCCGGGACGGGCGGGCGGCGCGGCCGGGATGCCGTCCCGGGGCGGCCGGGACGCTGCCCGTGGGCGGCCGCGGTCCTCCTGAGATGATCGGAGCACGACCGGACAGACCCCTGGAGTGACATGACCGAGCAGAAGGTGGCCGTGGTCACCGGAGCGAGCAGCGGGATCGGCGCGGCCACGGCGCGCCGACTGGCCGCGGACGGCTTCGACGTGGTGCTCACCGCGCGCCGCACCGACCGGATCGAGCGGCTGGCGAAGGAGATCGGCGGCCGGGCGTACACCCTGGACGTGACCGACCGGGCGGCGGTGGACGCCTTCGCCGCCGAGGTGGGCCGGGTCGACGTCCTGGTCAACAACGCGGGCGGCGCGATCGGCGCGGAGAGCGTGGAGAGCGGCGACCCGGCCGACTGGCGGCTGATGTACGAGGTCAACGTGATCGGCGTGCTCAATGTGACGCAGGCGCTGCTGCCGGCGCTGCGCGCCACCGGGGACGGCACGGTGCTGGTGATGTCCTCCACCGCCGCGATGGCCGCCTACGAGGGCGGCGGCGGGTACGTGGCGGCCAAGCACGCCGCGCACACGATCGCGGCCACGCTGCGGCTGGAGCTGTGCGGCGACCCGATCCGGGTGATCGAGATCGCGCCGGGCATGGTGAAGTCCGAGGGCTTCGCGGTGACCCGCTTCCGCGGCGACGAGGACAAGGCCGCCGCGGTCTACGCGGGCGTCGCCGAGCCGCTGACCTCGGAGGACATCGCGGACACCGTCTCCTGGGCGGTGACCCGTCCGCCGCACGTCAACATCGACCTGCTGGTGGTCCGGCCGCGGGCGCAGGCCGCCAACCACAAGGTGCACCGGGAGCTGTAGCCCCGGCCCGGGTGGGCGGGGCGGCGCCCGCCCGGCCCACCCGGGGCGCTCTCCGAGGCGCGCGGTCCCGCCCATCGGTGCGGCGCGTCACAACTTGATAGCTCGATCGAGTGAATTTCGCGCGGCATCTCCCCAACTGATGAGCCCTCAACTACCGTGGAGGCGCTGCCTGGGGGTTTCCCCGGCCTGCCGTTCCCCGGTACGTCGCGCCATCGCACAGCACCTACCTTTTCGTCTCTGGAGCATCCCCCCTTCCCGCCCTCACGAGGAGGACCCGCTGACCAGCGACATCCCGCCGCAGCGCCTCGACGCTTCGACGGAACCGTCCCTGCTCGGACTGCACCGGTTCAACGAGGCCGACTCCGGTGCGGCCGAGGAGGCCCTGCTGGCCTGCTGCGGCAGCCACCGGTGGGCCCTGCGGCTCACCGCCCACCGGCCGTACCCCGACATAGAGTCCCTGCTCGCCGCCGCCAGCGAGGCCTCGTACGACCTGCGGCCCGCCGACCTGGCGGAGGCGCTGGCGGACGAGAGCTGGATGCCGCAGCCGCTGCTCGGCATGCGGGCCCCCGGCAGCCAGGCCGCGCACACCGCCCTGCGGGCGGCCCACGCCGCGTACGAGGCGCGCTTCGGGCACGTCTTCGTGGTGTGCCTGGAGGGCGTCGAGCCGGAGGAGATGCTCGACACCGTGCTCGCCTCGATCCGGACCAGGCTGGCCAGCGAGCCCGACGAGGAGCGCCTGACCGCCGCGGACGAGCTGCGCCGGATCGCGCTGGTCCGCCTCGCCCACCTGGTGGCCCGGCACTCCGCGGAGGCGGGCGCACGCTGACCCGCCGGCCCGCCCGCCCTCCTGCCCTGCCGGGCGGGGGCGCGGACGGCGCGGCGGGGGCGCGCACCAGGTGCGACACGCCGTGCTCGCACCCCGTGCGCCGAGGCCTGCGGACGCCGGGACGGAGTGCAACCGGGAGGTGGCCGATGGTGATGGTTCCCGCCGGGATTAGGCCGTGAGTGCCTGATTGATCACACCTGCGCCCCCCGGAGGCGGTTCCCGACACGGCGTCGATAGGATGCTCGCGGCCGGTGGACCGTACCCGGCCGGGCTGACCGACACCGAAGCCGGCCGAGCCCCCAATCGCTTCCGGAGGGTTTTCCGTGCCGGCTGGAACGCTGTACCGCGGCCGGGAAGGCATGTGGAGCTGGGTGGCTCACCGAGTCACCGGCGTCCTCATCTTCTTCTTCCTTTTCGCGCACGTCCTCGACACCGCGCTTGTCCGGGTGTCTCCGCAGGACTACGACACCGTCATCAACACGTACAAGAACCCCATCGTGAACCTGATGGAGTACGGCCTCACCGCCGCCATCCTGTTCCACGCACTGAACGGCCTGCGGGTCGTGGCAGTGGACTTCTGGTCGAAGGGCGCCAAGTACCAGAAGCAGATGCTCTGGTCCGTCGTCGGCGTCTGGGTCGTCCTTCTCGCGGCGTCCTTCTACCACATCCTGCAGCACACTCTTCGTACGTGGTTCGGGTGATCCGCAATGGCTTCTGACACCACCGACAAGCTGGTCGTCCCCTCGCTCCAGGCCCACACCGGCCAGGGCCTGGGCACCGGCAACCCGGCCGACGCGTTCGTCGTCGAGCCGGCCCGGACCCGCACCGCGCGGACCCCGCGCCGCACCCGCACCAACTTCGAGATGCTCGCGTGGCTCTTCATGCGGCTCTCCGGCGTGGTGCTGGTCTTCCTGATCCTCGGCCACCTGATCATCATGCTGGTGCTCGACGGCGGCGTCTCCAAGATCAACTTCGCCTTCGTCGCCGGCCGCTGGGCCTCGCCGTTCTGGCAGGGCTGGGACCTGCTGATGCTCTGGCTCGCCATGCTGCACGGCGCCAACGGCATGCGCACCGTCATCAACGACTACGCCGAGAAGGACTCCACTCGGCTCTGGCTGAAGACCCTCATGGGTGCTGCCGCGGTGTTCACCGTGCTGCTCGGCACCCTGGTGATCTTCACCTTCGACCCGAACATCTAAATCGGCCATCGACGAGCCAGAGGCGAACTACCCCCATGCAGATTCACCAGTACGACACCGTCATCGTCGGCGCCGGCGGCGCCGGCATGCGCGCGGCCATCGAGTCGACCCAGCGCAGCCGCACCGCCGTCCTGACCAAGCTCTACCCCACCCGGTCCCACACCGGCGCGGCCCAGGGCGGCATGTGTGCCGCCCTCGCCAACGTCGAGGAGGACAACTGGGAGTGGCACACCTTCGACACGGTCAAGGGCGGTGACTACCTGGTCGACCAGGACGCCGCCGAGATCATGTGCAAGGAGGCCATCGACGCCGTCCTCGACCTGGAGAAGATGGGCCTGCCCTTCTCCCGGACCGAGCAGGGCCGGATCGACCAGCGCCGCTTCGGCGGGCACTCCCGCAACCACGGTGAGGCCCCCGTCCGCCGCTCCTGCTACGCGGCCGACCGCACCGGTCACATGATCCTCCAGACGCTGTTCCAGAACTGCGTCAAGCACGGCGTCGAGTTCTTCAACGAGTTCTACGTCCTCGACCTGCTCATCAACGAGGGCAAGACCGCCGGCGTGGTGGCCTACGAGCTCGCCACCGGCGAGATCCACGTCTTCCAGGCCAAGGCCGTCGTGTTCGCCTCCGGCGGCACCGGCAAGATGTTCAAGGTCACCTCGAACGCCCACACCCTGACCGGTGACGGCCAGGCCGTGGCGTACCGCCGGGGCCTGCCGCTGGAGGACATGGAGTTCTTCCAGTTCCACCCGACGGGCATCTGGCGCATGGGCATCCTGCTCACCGAGGGCGCCCGCGGCGAGGGCGGCATCCTGCGCAACAAGGACGGCGAGCGCTTCATGGAGCGCTACGCCCCCGTCATGAAGGACCTCGCGTCCCGCGACGTGTGCTCCCGCGCCATCTACAGCGAGATCCGCGAGGGCCGCGGCTGCGGTCCGGACGGCGACCACGTCTACCTGGACCTCACCCACCTGCCCCCGGAGCAGCTGGACGCCAAGCTCCCGGACATCACCGAGTTCGCGCGGACGTACCTCGGCATCGAGCCCTACACGGACCCGATCCCGATCCAGCCCACCGCGCACTACGGCATGGGCGGCATCCCGACCAACGTCGAGGGCGAGGTGCTGAAGAACAACACCGAGATCGTCCCCGGCCTGTACGCCGCCGGCGAGGTCGCCTGCGTCTCCGTGCACGGCGCCAACCGCCTGGGCACCAACTCGCTGCTGGACATCAACGTGTTCGGCCGCCGTGCGGGCATCGCCGCCGCCGAGTACGCCGCGAACAACGAGTTCGTGCCGCTGCCGGAGAACGCCGAGGAGCTCGTCCAGAAGATGGTCGACGGCCTCCGCGAGTCGGCCGGCACCGAGTCCGTGGCGCAGATCCGCAAGGAGATGCAGGAGTCGATGGACGCCAACGCGTCCGTCTACCGCACCGGTGACACCCTCAAGCAGGCCGTCGCCGACATCGCCGCGCTGCGTGAGCGGTACAAGAACGTCGCCATCCAGGACAAGGGCTCGCGCTACAACACGGACCTGCTGGAGGCCATCGAGCTGGGCAACCTGCTCGACCTGGCCGAGGTGCTGGTCGTCTCCGCGCTGGCCCGCGAGGAGTCCCGCGGCGGTCACTACCGCGAGGACTTCCCGAAGCGTGACGACGTGAAGTTCATGCAGCACACCATGGCGTACCAGGAGGTCGCCGCGGACGGCACCACCTCCGTCCGCCTCGACTACAAGCCGGTCGTGCAGACCCGCTACCAGCCGATGGAGCGTAAGTACTGATGAGCACTCCGACCATGGAGAAGCACTCGGCCGCTCTGGACGCGGCCGAGGCCGGCGGTACCCAGCTGATCAACGTCACCCTGCGGATCCGCCGGTTCAACCCGGAGGAGCACCCGGACCCGGTCTGGGTGGACTACCAGCTGCTGATGGACCCGAAGGAGCGCGTCCTGGACGCCCTCAACAAGGTCAAGTGGGAGCAGGACGGCACGCTCACCTACCGCCGTTCGTGCGCCCACGGCATCTGCGGCTCGGACGCCATGCGGATCAACGGCCGCAACCGGCTGGCGTGCAAGACCCTGATCAAGGACGTCAACCCGGAGAAGCCGATCACGGTCGAGGCCATCAAGGGCCTCGCGGTCCTCAAGGACCTGATCGTCGACATGGACCCGTTCTTCCAGGCGTACAAGGACGTCATGCCGTTCCTCATCACCAAGGGGAACGACCCGACCCGCGAGCGCCTGCAGTCCGCCGAGGACCGCGAGCGCTTCGACGACACCACCAAGTGCATCCTGTGCGCCGCGTGCACGTCGTCCTGCCCGGTGTTCTGGAACGACGGCCAGTACTTCGGCCCGGCCGCCATCGTCAACGCGCACCGCTTCATCTTCGACTCGCGCGACGAGGGTGCCGAGCAGCGCCTGGAGATCCTGAACGACCGTGAGGGCGTGTGGCGCTGCCGCACCACCTTCAACTGCTCGGAGGCCTGCCCCCGCGGCATCGAGGTCACCAAGGCGATCGCCGAGGTCAAGCGCGCCCTGGTCACCCGCCGCTTCTGAGCCGCCGCACCGCAGCAA
>NZ_JBHWBW010000415.1:6057-7166 GCF_042735675.1 Kitasatospora sp. NPDC059571 | reverse complement strand
GGTCTGACCCCGGCGGGGCGCGCCGCGGTCACCGGGTGCCGACCGCCGCCCGCACCGCCCGGCGCGCCAGCCCCGCGTCGTCGTACAGCCGGCGGATCATGATCCGCTGCTCCTCGCCGGCGCCCGGGACGTCGTGCAGACGGATCTCCCGCATCAGCACCAGCACCAGGTTGACCAGGAACGCGTCGCGGGCCAGCGTGCCCCCGCTCTGGGCGAGTTGGCTGATCTGGCGGCGCGCCGCCGTGTCGCCGGACAGCACGCTCCACAGCACCGCCAGGTCGTAGCCCGGCAGGTACCAGCCGGCCTCCTCCCAGTCCAGCAGTACCGGGCCGGACGGCGCCAGCAGCATGTTGCCGAGCAGGGCATCGCCGTGGCACAGCTGCCAGGTGGTGTTCGCCAGACCGTGCAGCAGCTGGCGCAGGTCACCCGCGTCCCGGTCGGTGAGCTGGCCCACCGAGTGGAACCGGGCGATCTCCACCTGGTAGTCCAGCGGCTTGCCGAACACGTCGGACGGCGGGCGCCACATGTTGAGGGTGCGCACCGCGCCGAGCATCGCCCGGACCTCGCCCGGGGTCGGCGGGTTGACCGGGTGCCGCTCGCGCGCCGCCGGACGGCCCGGGATCCGCTCCAGCACCAGCACGCACCGGTCGTGGTCGGCCGCGACCAGCCGCGGCAGCCGCACCGGCGGACGGTGCCGGACGAACGCCCGGTACACCGCCACCTCGTGGTGGAACCGCTCGACCAGCTTCTCGTCCCTCGCCGCCTGCGGCGCCAGGCACTTGGCCACCACCGGGGCGCGGCCGATGGTGCCGGCGATCAGGATGTGCCGGCTGCCCTCCCGCAGCACCTGGCGGGGGAGGAAGGCGGGACATATCCGCGCGACGGAGGCCAGCGCGGCCTTCACCGCGGGCGTCTGCAGCGCCGCCGGGTCGACCCGGTCCACGAAGCCCTCACCCGTGCGGGTGGTCAGCAGGCGGCCGCCCAGCGGGCGGCCCGCGGTCTCGGGCCGTGCGGCGAGCGCCCGGGGGGGCCCGGGGGCCCCCCGGGGGGGGCCGGGGGGGGGGCGGGGGGGGGGGCGCCCCCCCGGGGGGGGGGGGGGGGGGGGCCCG
>NZ_JBHWBW010000415.1:0-6048 GCF_042735675.1 Kitasatospora sp. NPDC059571 | reverse complement strand
TATGCCGCGCCGCGGGGACCCCCGGGACCACGACCCCCACACCCGTGGGGGTGTTCACCCGGCGGCCGCCCCGCGGGCGGCCCGCGTTCTGGGGCGGGGCGGGGGGGGCGGGGCGCCCCAGGGCCGCACGCGGGTCGCGCAGTTCGGCGGCGCGGGGGGCGGGCCGCCCTCCGGTGGTCGCGGTGGGGGGCCGCAGGGCGGAGCGGGCCTGACCCGGGACGAGGCGTGCCGTGCCCGGTTCGGCGACGGGTGCCGGGCGGGTGCCGGTGCTGGCTGTTGAGTACATGGGCTGGTGAGGGTCCCTTCCTGGCCGACTGGTGCTGCCGGCTCCTGACGAGCCGTCCGCTGCCGACGGGCGACGGATTCCGCCGGCAGGGCCCGGGTGGAGTGCGGGCGTCGGGCGCGGAGGCGGCCGGAGCGGTCCGCCGCACCCTGGGGAATGCGGTCTTCCGTCCTGCCGCGCCGTGCCCGACGCCCCCGCGCCACCCCGGCTGCGCCACCCCTTCCACCGGTCCTCCGGGGCCCGCCGGAACGGTCCCTGACGGGGCGTCCGGCCGGTGCGGGCCCCGCGGGGCCCGGCTCCCGGCTCCGAGGTCGGGGTGGCGCATTCCTACCTGACACCCCGTCGGCACTGGTACACCACGTAGCGGACCCTGGCGAAGGCTGGCGAATTGTCGCGTGGCATGTGACAGAGCCACTACTGTCGAAATCAGCCGAGGAACCTGGGGGCTTCACGTGGACAAGGGGCCGAACACCAGACTCGCCGACCTCTTCGCTCTGACCGGATGGTCCAAGGGCGAGCTGGCCAGGCTGGTCAACCGGCGCGGTGCGGCGATCGGGCAGCAGCAACTGTCCACCGACACCTCGCGGGTGCGGCGCTGGATCGAGCAGGGGGAGATCCCCCGCGATCCGGTGCCGAGGGTGCTCGCCGCGGTGTTCACGGAGCGGCTCGGCCGTGTCGTCACCACTGAGGACCTCGGTCTCGAGCGACACCGGCCCCCCAGGACGGGCACCACCGCGCAGAGCGAGGCGGCAGTTCCCTGGGAGTCGGATCGGACAGCAGCGGTCCTCACCGAGTTCACGGGAATGGACCTCATGCTGAACCGACGCGGTCTGGTCGGCGCGGGCGCCGCGCTCGCCGCCGGCGCCGTCATCGCCGACAACCTCCACGACTGGCTCACCGGGGACGGTGTCGCCTACGCCGCCCAGCGCCCCGGGCCCCGCCACGTCATCACCCAGGGCGGCCCGCAGCCGATCGTCGACGTCTACGACGCCGGCCCGGTCGGCAACGACGAGGTCGCCGCCCTGGAGCGCTCGGTGGACGTCTTCCGCGCCTGGGACGCCTCGCGCGGCGGCGGCCTCCAGCGCAAGGCCGTGGTCGGCCAACTGAACGAGGTCGGCGGCATCCTGACGCACCGTCATGCACCGGCCGTGGAGCGCCGGCTGTGGACGGTCGCCGCCAACCTGGCCGTACTGGCCGGGTGGATGTCGCACGACGTGGGCCTGGAGCCCACCGCCCAGCGCTACTTCGTGATCGCCGCGCAGGCCGCCAGGGAGGCCGACGACCGGCCGCGGGCCGGCGAGGCGATCTCCCGGGCCGCCCGGCAGATGCTCCACCTCGGCCGCGCCGACGACGCACTGGAGCTGATGCAGCTCGCCCAGGCCAGCGCGGGAGACCGGGCGCTGCCCCGCACCCGGGCCATGCTGCACACCGTGGAGGCCTGGGCGCAGGCCTCGCTCGGCCGCTCGGACGCCACCCGGCGGGTCCTCGGCGAGGCCGAGGACCTCTTCGTCCAGGACGACGGCGAGGCCGCACCCAGCTGGATGCAGCTGTTCAACGAGGCAGAGCTGCACGGCATGCAGGCCCTGGTCTACCGCACCCTCGCCGAGCACGACCCGGGCGCCGCCCGGCTCGCCGAGCAGCACGCCCGGCGCGCCATCGAGCTCCGTCCGGCCGGCCGCGAGCGCTCCGCACTGCTCGACCAGATCACCCTGGCCTCGGTATACTGGATCTCCGGCGAACCGGACGCCGCCTGCCTCCAGGCCAAGCTCGCCATGGGGGCGATCAACCAGACCTCCTCGATGCGCACCTGGGACCGGCTGCGCGAGATGTACCGGTTGGCCGGCCGCTACGACACCATGCCGGCGGTGGCCGAACTGCGCGAGGAGATCGACTCCGTGATGCCGGAGCGGCGCCGGCAGGTCTGACCCCCGCACCGCGCCGGGAGCGGGACCCGGCCGGGGCGGGTGGTGTACGGAGGGCGGGTGCGGCGGGTGCCCGCGGGCGGCGGCTTCCGGCTGCCCTGTGTGCGCAGCGGGCCGTCAGGCGGTAGCCTTCGGTGATTCCGGCGCCCGGGCGCCTGTACAGGACCGATCCACCCCCGGCGACGGAAATCCCGTTGCCACGACGACCGCCGCAACGGATGCTGACCTCATGTTCGAGCCAGTGATAGCGCCCAGTGCCAGTCTCGTAGGCCTCCTGCAGAGGGGCCGCGGCGACGGGCAACTGCATGCCCTGGCGGCGGACCGCGACGAGGCCGTCGAGGCCCTGGAGACCTGCGTCACGCACGACCCGCGCGTGGACTGGCAGGTCGAGAACCGCTCCCTCTACTACGCGCGCCTCTACATGGAGCTGGAGGCGCCGCTCACCGGCATAGAGCGCCATCTGCACGCGCCCGACGACACCCTCGACCAGGACGAGGCCCGCACCGGCCTGGCCCTGTCCGTGCTCGGCCACCTGGCCGCGTACGGGCGGCGCGACGCCCTGGACCTGCTGCGCGGCTACGTCGCCGCCGGCTGGAACTGGGCCTGGGCCCTGGACGAGCTCGCGCTGCGCGACGACGACCGCGCCCTGCTGGAGCTCGCCCCCGCCGTGCTCGGCCGCTTCCCGGCCGGCCCCGAGGGCGACGCCGAGCTGCGCGCCGCGCTGCGCGCCGCCTACGAGCCGCGCCCGTGGCGGCTGTGGGCCGCGCACCACCCGCGGGTCGCCGCGGCCGGTGAGCAGTCCCCCTTCGACCTCTGGCAGCGCCAGCTGAACCGCGGCGGCGTGACCCCGGGCTGGAGCACCGTCGACGTACTCGCCTGGGCCGACCTGCCGGAGGGCGACCCGGCCGACCCGGAGGCCGCCGCCCGGCGTGCGGCCGCCGCCGCGCGCTGCCTGGCCGCCGTGGTCCGCCCCGAGGACCGGCCCGCCGTCCTGGAGGCCGCCCGCAACGGCCGCCTCGGCGCCCGCTCCGCCGCCCTGCGCCACCTCGTCGACCAGCAGGATCCGGCCGTGGCCGAGCTGATCGAGGCCGCCGCCGCCGACGTGGACGAGCGGGTCGTCGCCGCCGCACTCTCCGTGCTCGGCCGGATGCGCGGCCCGCAGGCGCTCGCCGACGCCCGCCGCTGGGCCGACCCGGCCACCGGCGGCGCCGACAGCGCGCTCGGCGAGGCCGCCGTCCGGCTGCTCGCCGACGCCGGCGAGGCCGCCGACGGACCGCTGGTGGTCGACGCCCTGCGCCGCTGGATCTCCGTCCGCGGCACCGAGGGCGCCGGACTGGCCACCCTGGTCGACGGCGCGCGGCGGCTGGCCGCCGCTGCCGCCGTCCCGGCCCTGCGCCACGTGTACGGCGAGACCGTCTCCTCCGAGCTGCGCGGCCGTGCGGCCCGGGCGCTGGCCGTCACCGACCCGCACTTCGCCGAGGGCCCGGCGGTCGAGTGCCTCTGGGACTGCGAGGAGTCGACCCGCGAGCTCGCCGCCCGCCATGTCACCACCACGGGTGATGTCCGGGTGCTGGAGCGCTTGCGCCGGCTCGCCGCCGATCCCGCCGAGGAGGCCGAGGTCCACGCGGCCGTGCGGGTGCGGCTGACCTCGCGCGAGCGCCCCTAGCGTCTCCCCGGCAGGGGGACGGCGCCCGCGAAGGCCGCCGGGGCGCCCGCCGCGTCGGGCATCATGGACGGGCCACGTCAGCCCAGCCCTTGGAGCACCCGGCGCCATGAACCATTCCCGCCTCCTCGCCCGCGCGGCGACACCCGTCGCCGCCCTCGCCGGGGCGCTGGCCCTCGCGGCGCCCGCCTTCGCCCACGTCGAGGTGGAGTCCGCCACCCCGCAGGCGCTGGCGGTCGGCGCCGTGGTCGCGTTCGACGCCGAGGGCGAGTCGAAGACGGCGGGCATCTCCCAGGTGCGGGTGGCGCTGCCGGCCGGGATCGCGCCCGGCGACGTGACGCTGGCCGACGGGCCCAAGGGCTGGCAGCTCAGCGCGGTCGACGGCGGCTACCAGGTGGCCGGGCCCGCCCTGGCGCCGGGCCGGAGCGCGGCGTACAAGATCAAGGTCCGGCAGCTGCCGGACGCCCCGCAGCTCGTCTTCAAGTCGCTGGTGACCTACACCGACGGCCGTGTCGACCGGTGGATCGAGCTGCCGCAGGGCGGCGCCGAGCCGGCGCACCCGGCCCCGGTCCTCAAGCTGACCGCGGCGGCCCCCGGCGCCAAGCCGCTGCCCGCGACCGGCACCTCGGCCCCGCCGTCGACCACGGCGTCCGCCTCGGCGGCGCCGTCCACCGGTGCCCCCGCCCAGGCGGCCCCCTCGGACACCGCCGCGCCGTCGGCGAGCCCGGCGGCCTCGGCAGGCGGCTCCTCCGGCAGCGGCGCGGCCACCGTCGCAGTGGTCGGCGTGCTGGTGGTGGCGGTGGCCGGTGTCCTGCTCTGGCGCCGCCGGGCCGCCCGGGGCTGACCGGGTCGGCGCCCTCCGGCGTCCGTGACGGCATGTCAGCCGGTGCCGGGCGGCACCGCTGCGGCATGCTGGGGCCGGTCCGACCTCCGCCGCGGGTGCGCCGCGCACGGCCGGCCGGGCCGCAGGGCGGACCACCACGGACGGGAGCGACGGCATGGGCGGCGGACGGCTGGCGGGCAGGTCGGCGGTGGTGACCGGGGCGGCCCGGGGGATCGGGCGGGCCACCGCCGAGCTCTTCGCCGCGGAGGGCGCCCGGCTGGCGGTGACCGACCTGGACGGCGGGCCGCTGGAGGCGCTGCGGGCCGAACTGGCCGCGGGCGGCGCCGAGGTGGTGGCCGTCGCGGGCGACGTGGCGGACGCCGCCGACGCCCGCGCGATGATCGACGCCGCCGTCCGGGCCTACGGCCGGCTGGACGTCCTGGTGGCGAACGCCGGGATCCTGCCGCTCTCCACCCTCGCGGAGACGGAGCCGGAGGACTGGGACCGGGTGATGGCCGTCGATGGCCGCGGCATGTTCCTGACCTGCAAGTACGCCATCGAGGCAATGACCGCCGCGGGCGGCGGCGGGTCGGTGGTCTGCCTCTCCTCGATCTCCGGGCTGGCCGGGCAGGCGAGCCAGGCCGCGTACGGACCGGCGAAGTTCGTCGCCACCGGGCTCACCAAGCACCTGGCCGTGGAGTGCGCGCCGCAGGGCATCCGGGTCAACGCGGTCGCGCCGGGCACCATCCGCACCGACCGGGTCCGCGCGCTGCCGGACGAGCCCGGCGGGCAGGAGTACCTCGACGCGATCGTCCGGCTGCACCCGCTCGGGCGGCTCGGCGAACCGGTCGAGGTCGCCCGGGCCATCCTCTTCCTCGCCTCCGACGAGGCCTCGTTCGTGACCGGTACGGTGCTGCCGGTGGACGGCGGCTACCTCGCGCAGTGACCGGCCGGCCGTCCGTCCGGTGCGTGCCCGGGCCGGCCGTCCCGTGACGGCGGGTCAGCCGCGCTGCGGCAGGAACCGCACCGGCGTGCCCGGCCGGGCCTGGGCGGCCGCGGCGAGATCGGCCCGCGGGACGACCCCGACCACCGGATAGCCGCCGGTGGTCGGGTGGTCGGCCAGGAAGACCACCGGCAGGCCGTCCGGCGGCACCTGGACGGCACCCAGCACCATGCCCTCGCTGGCCAGTTCACCCGCGCGGGAGCGCGCCAGCGGCGGGCCCTCGGTGCGCAGTGCGATCCGGTTGCTCGCGGCGGGGGGGCGGGGGCGGGCGGCGGGGGGGGGCGCCGCCGCAGGGGGGAGGACGCGCGTGGGCGGGGGGGGGCGCGGGGGCCGCCGCGCGGGGGGGCGGGCGGG
>NZ_JBHWBW010000414.1:0-7179 GCF_042735675.1 Kitasatospora sp. NPDC059571 | reverse complement strand
GGGGGGGGGGTCCGCCGGGCGGCCGGGGCCCGCGCGGCCGCGGCCGCGGCGGCGGCCGCGGAGCCCGCGGCATAGCCCGCCCCGGCCGCACCGTGCATCTGGCGCAGCGCGTGCTGGACATGGGCGCGGAACTCGTCCGCGGTCTGGTAGCGGTCGTCCGGGTTCTTGGCGAGCGAGCGCAGCACCAGCTCGTCCAGGCCGGACGGCACCCGGGCGTTGGCCCGGGACGGCGGCACCGGCATGTCCTGGACGTGCTGGTAGACCACCGAGAGCGGCGTCTCACCGGTGAACGGCGGCCGCAGCGCCAGCAGTTCGTACAGCATGCAGCCGGCCGCGTAGAGGTCCGAGCGGTGGTCGACGGTCTTGCCGAGCGCCTGCTCCGGCGACAGGTACTGCGGGGTGCCCATCACCATGCCGGTCTGGGTCATGGTGGTGGCCGCACCGGTGAGCGCCCGGGCGATGCCGAAGTCCATCACCTTGACCGCGCCGCCGGTCGTGATGATCACGTTGGCGGGCTTGATGTCGCGGTGCACGATGCCGTTGCGGTGGCTGTAGGCGAGCGCCTCCAGCACCCCCGCGATGATGATCAGCGCCTGGTCGACCGGCGGCGCCTCCTCGTCCACCAGGAGCTCGCGGACGGTGCGGCCCTCGACCAGCTCCATCACGATGTACGGCGTGGACTCGCCGCCGGCCTGCTCCTCGCCGGTGTCGTAGACCGCCACGATGGAGTGGTGGTTCAGCCCGGCGACGGCGTGTGCCTCGCGGGTGAAGCGCAGCCGGGCGATCTCGTCCTCGGCCAGATCCGCGCGGAGCAGCTTGACGGCGACGGTGCGGCCGAGCCGCACGTCCTGCGCGGCGAACACCTCGGCCATGCCGCCCCGGCCGAGCCGGCCGGTGATCCGGTAGCGGCCGTCACCGACCGTGCCGAGCGGGGCCGCCGTGCCGCGTCCGGGCGTGTGCAGCACGGACGCCTCGGGCAGCACCTCGGTCTCCGCGGTGGCGTCCGGGCCGCGGCCCGGGCCGTCCGTGTCCCCGTCCGGGACCTCGGCCGGAGCCTGCCCGTCCGCGTCCTCGCCGTCACCAGGCCGATCGGTCTGTGCCATCGCTCCTCGCCCCGGGCCAACGCTCGGCGCGCACTCGCCCTGTCGGTTACGTCCTGTGAAACGCTACCGCTTCGGCCCGGTCACCGTGGAACCCACCGACCGGGCCGCCCGCTCAGTTCAGGCCGTCCTGCGGCAGGTCGGCGACCCGGGTGGCCACCGTGCGGAACGCCGGCGCACCCGAGTACGGGTCGTTGCTCTTCTGCTCGCCCTTGGCCGCCGCAATCGCCACGATGATGACCGCGAGCACGATCACGCCGAGGATCACGCCGACCACGACGAGCGCGGTCGAGCAGCCGCTGTTGTTCGTCTGCGCCGGCTTGGGCGCGAACGGGCCCGGCTGCACCGGCATCGGGCCGGTGGGGTGCACCTGCTGCGGGAACGGCGTCGGGGTCTGGAACGCCTGCGGCTGGGCGAACGGCTGCGGGGTCTGCGGGAACGGCTGCGGGGTCTGCGGCGCCTGCGGGAAGGGCTGCGGGGTCTGCGGGGCCTGGGCGAAGGGCTGCGGGGTCTGCGGGTACGGCGGCGGGGTGCTGGCCTGCTGCGGGTGGTACGGCTGCTGCACCTGCGGGGCCGGGGTGCGGATGTCGCCGCTGACGGGCGGGAAGTTGGTCAGCGACGGCGCCGCGTGCACCGAGCGCGGGCCCTCGCCGATGATCAGCGGGGTGGACGCCTGGAGCGGCACACCGCCCGCCTGGGTACCGGAGTTGACCCGCTCGACCTCGTCGCGCATCGCGGCCGCGGTCGGGAAGCGGTGCGCCGGGTCCTTGCGCAGGGCCCGCTCGACCAGTGCGTCCACCGCCGGCGTCACCGCGCGGTTGATCGTGGACGGCGCCGGCGGGGGCTCCTGCACGTGCTTGTAGGCGATCGAGAAGGCCGAGTCGCCGTCGAACGGCAGGCCGCCGGTCAGCAGCTCGAAGAGCATGCAGCCCACCGAGTACAGGTCGGACCGGGCGTCCACGCTCTTGCCGAGCGCCTGCTCCGGCGACAGGTACTGCGGGGTGCCGACCACCATGCCGGTCTGGGTCATCGAGGTGACCCCGGACTGCAGGGCGCGGGCGATGCCGAAGTCCATGACCTTGACGACGCCCTTGGCGTTGATCATGACGTTGCCCGGCTTGATGTCGCGGTGGACCAGGCCCTCGTCGTGCGAGGCCTCCAGCGCGGACAGCACCTCGGCGGTGATCTTCAGGGCCTGTGCGGTGGGCATCGCGCCGTGCTGGGCGACGGCCTCCCGCAGCACGGTGCCCAGGCCCTTGCCCTCGACGTACTCCATGACGATGTACGGCGTGGTCGTGCCGTCCGCCGCGACGTCCTCGCCGCTGTCGTAGACCTGCACGATGTTGATGTGCTGGAGCCGGGCGACGGCCTGCGCCTCGCGCCGGAAGCGCTCCTTGAAGGAGGCCTCCCGGCCGAGGTCGGTGTGCAGGGTCTTCACGGCGACCTGGCGGTCGAGCACGGTGTCGCGCGCCAGGTGCACGGATGCCATGCCGCCCTGCCCGAGCAGGCGCTGCAGCACGTACCGACCGTTGCCCAGGGCCTGGCCCTCGACCGTGGTGCCGTCGTCGCTCATGTCCCCCTGCTTCCAGGTTTCGTCCGCTGTCGTCCGGATGCTCGGCCGCGGCGCGGGCCCCGGGCCCGGACCGGGCTCTCGCTGGCCGGCCGCCGGCTGATGCGGGCCGGCATCGTCCTGCTCGGCCTCGCGCTCGGCGTCCGCGACCTGCTCGGCCTCGGCTGGGCGACCGTCGCCATGGTCCTCGCGGTGGTCGCCGCGACCTTCGGCGGCACCCTCTGGCTGGGCCGCCGGCTCGGACTTCCGGGCGACCAGCCGCTGCAGGTCGCCACCGGCTATGCGATCTGCGGCGCCTCCGCGATCGGCGCGGTCGGCGAGGCGGCGGGCAGCGACGAGGAGGACATCGCGGCGTCGGCCGCGCTGGTCACCCTCTGCGGCACCCTCGCCATCGCCGTGCTGCCGCTGCTCCACCAGCCGCTCGGCCTGGACGCGACCGGTTTCGGCCGCTGGGTCGGCGCGGGCGTCCACGACGTCGGACAGGTGGTCGCCACCGCCCAGACGGCCGGACCGGAGGCACTGCGCGAGGCCGTGGTCGTCAAGCTGCTGCGGGTGCTGATGCTCGCCCCGCTGGTCGCCGGGGTGGCCGTCGCGGTCGGCCGCCGTGCCACCGGCCGAGCTGCCGCACCCGGAGTCGCACGAGGAGCCGGAGCCGGGGCCGGAACCAGGGCCGGGGCCGGCCGCCGGCCGCCGGTGGTGCCGCTGTTCGTGGCGGGCTTCCTGGCCGCCACCGTCCTGCGGTCCACCGGGCTGCTCCCCGACGGCGTCCTGGCGCAGGCTCAGCAGCTGCGCGAACTCCTGCTCGCCGCAGCCCTGTTCGGCCTCGGCAGCGCCGTCGACCTGCCCACCCTGGGGCGTACCGGCGGCCGGATCGCCGCGCTCGGGCTGGCCTCCTGGGCGGTGGTCGCCGGGGCGTCGTATATCGGTGTCCTGGTCACCCGCTGAGGGCTACAGTCGGATCGATCGGACCGGAACGACCACGAGGTGCCGCGCGATGACCCAGCTGCCCGTCAGGGACGACACCACGCCCGTCACCCTGGACCGGCGCGAGGGCCCGTACGGCGAGGTGGTGCTGCGCCGCCGCGGCGAGCACCTGGAGATCATCGCCAACGGCTGCTTCCTGATGGACACGGCGGACGGCCGCTCCGAGCGGCTGCTCGTCCGGGCCGCGCTCGACCTGCTGGCGGCGGAGCGCCCGTCCGTGCTGATCGGCGGCCTGGGCGTGGGCTTCTCGCTCGCGTACGCGGCGGCCGAGCCGCGCTGGGGCGCGATCGCGGTGGCCGAGCGGGAGGCGGCGGTCATCGACTGGCACCGGACGGGGCCGCTGGGCGCGTACTCCGCCGGCGCCCTCGACGACCCGCGGGTCACCGTGCTGCACACCGACCTGGTGGCCCACCTCGCCGGGCCCGGCCCGGCCTACGACGCGCTCTGCCTCGATATCGACAACGGCCCGGACTGGACGGTCGACGAGGCCAACGACGGCCTCTACGGTCCGGCCGGCCTGGCCGCCGCGCATCGCCGGCTCACCCCGGGCGGGGTGCTCGCGGTGTGGAGCGCGCGGCCGTCCGCCGCCTTCGAACAGGCCCTGCGCGCGGCCGGGTTCACCGAGGTGCACACGGTGGAGGTGGCGGTCGCGCGCGGCGTGCCGGATGTCGTCCATCTGGCACGCCGCGCCTGACCCGGCCCCGGGGTTACCGCAGGCCGGAGTCCACGGCGGCCATCAGCTCACCGCTGCTGGTGTCCCCGTCGAACGACCACACCATGGCGCCGGCCAGTCCCTGCGCCTTGATCCAGGCCGTCTTGCGGGCGATCTCGGTCGGATGGTCGTAGGTGTAGAGCACGTTGCCGTTGTAGAGGTAGGCGAAGCCCGCGACCGGGTCCCGGTAGACGGTGTAACCGCCGCTCGTGGCCATGTCCTTGAGCTTGTGGTAGTCCTCGTACCCGGCCTCGTAGGTGCCCGGCGCGGGCCCGGTCGAGGTCTGGAACAGGCCGTTGGTGGTGCCGCGCGGCACGCCCGTCCAGCCGCGGCCGTAGAACGGGATGCCGAGCGTCAGCTTGCTCTTCGGTGCGCCGCCCGCGACGTAGGCGTTGATGGCGATCTCGGAGCTGAAGCGCTGGTTGGCCGGGCTGGGGTCGCCCGCCGGGAGGCTGATCGCCGACTGCTGGTTGGTGGTGGTCTCCCAGGCGCCGTGGTAGTCGTACCCCTGGATGGTGGCGAAGTCGAACGCCCCGAACAGGCCCGGGATGTCGATGCCGGCGGAGATCTTCGCCGGGTCGGCCGGCAGGAAGGCGCTCAGCGTGTAGTGCTTGCCGGTGGTGGCGCCCAGCGCGTCGAGCTGACGCCGGAACTCCTGGGCCAGCAGCACGTAGTTGGCCTTGTCCGCGGGCTTGAAGACGTTGCCCAGGTGCCCGTCGGAGTTCGGCCACTCCCAGTCGAGGTCGATGCCGTCGAAGATGCCGGCCGCCGCCCCGGCGCCGCCGCGGCCGTCGATCACCGGCAGGTTGCCCTTGATGTACATGTCGATGCAGGAGCTGACCAGCGCCTTGCGCGACGCGTCGGTGGAGGCGGCGTCGGAGAACCACTTGCTGTAGGACCAGCCGCCGATGGAGATCTGGATGTTGAGGTTGGGGTGCTTGGCCTTCAGCTGCTTGAGCTGGTTGAAGTTGCCCGCCAGCGGCTGGTCCCAGGTGTCGGTGGTGCCGGCCACCGAGGTGCCCGCGTCCCAGCCCTTGCCGAAGTCGGCCCAGGCGTCGCCGGCACCGTCACCCGCGTTCGGGTCGCTGTCGGTGCCCGCCGCCTTGTTGGTGATGAAGCACTGCTTGGTGGTCGGGTGGATGTTGGCGAACGCGTAGTTGAGCGTGGTGAGCTTCGCCGCCGAGCCCGAGGTCTCCAGCTGCTTCACGCTGTAGCCGCGGGCGTAGATCGACCACTGCGTGAAGTAGCCGATCTTCATCGCGCCGCCGCCCCCGCCGCCGCCGGTCTGGGTGGTGGCGGTCACCGCACCCGAGGCGGGGGAGGTGTTGCCCGCCGCGTCCCTGGCCTTCACGGTGAAACTGTACGAGGTGGCGGCGGCCAGACCGGACACCGTGGCACCGGTGCCGCTCACCGTCGTGGCGAGGGTGCTCCCGCGGTAGACGTCATAGGCGGTGACGCCGACGTTGTCGGTGGCCGCCGCCCAGGTGAGCGAGACGGAGCTGCTGGTGGTGCCGGTGACGGCCGGGGTGCCGGGCGCGGTCGGCGGCTGGGTGTCCACCGGCGGGGTCGGCACGGTCACCGTGACCGGTCCGGCCGCGGCGGAGCGGTTGCCGGCCGCGTCGAAGGCGACCACGGTGAAGCCGTGCGCACCGGCGGAGAGCCCGGTGAGGGTGGCGGAGGTGCCGGTGACGGTCGCTTTCTTGGTGGCACCCTCCAGCACGTCGTACCCGGCCACGCCGACGTTGTCGGTCGACGCCGTCCAGGACAGCGCCGCACCGTTGCTGCCGCTCAGGGCGCCGGTCAGGCCGCCCGGGGTGCTCGGCGCGGTGGTGTCGCCGCCGGAGCCGTCGCAGGGCTTCCCGTTCAGCTTGCAGTTGGCGAGCGGCGCGTAGGCGCCGGAGTAGGCGATGTTGAAGCCGAAGTTGTAGGAGGCGCCGGCCGCGATGTCCGGCTGCCAGCTCGGGTTCTTCACCGTCACGTGCGAGGCGGCGACGGTGTAGGTGGCGTTCCAGAGCGAGGAGACGCTGTTGCCGGACGGCAGGTCGAACTCCAGCGTCCAGCCGCTGATCGTCGCCGAGGTGCCGTTGGTGATGGTGTAGCTGCCGCCGTAACCGGTGCCCCAGTCCTGGTCCTTGGTGAAGGAGGCGGTGGCGGAGGCGGCGTGTGCGGCGGTGGCCGGCAGGGCGACCGCCAGGAAGGGCGCGAGGAGTGTCCCTGCGGCGAGCAGGGGCAGGCGGAACCGACGTCTGCGCATGGGTGAGCTCCTGTCCGGGAGCCCGGACCGGGAACGGCCGGGGGCTCCCCTACCTGTGGGGAGGTGCCAGGTGCAGGACTCGGCCGTGACCGGGCACGGCGGAGCCGGGGACCCGGGCCGTCGGGTTGCCGCAGGATCCTGTGCATTGGAGGGTAAGGACCGTCACACGCGCTGGCAATAGGTCTGGACCATGCGACAGTGAAAGGGCCGTGACGAATCGTCAGCGCGAATGCCCGCCGGACATGCGGCGGCGCGGTGCCCGCGGCCGTCGTGGCCGTGGACACCGCGCCGGGTCGGGTCAGCCGAACGGGCTGTACGCCGGGGGCTCCTCCGGTGCCGGCGGTGCGGCTGGTGCGGCGGGGGCGCTGGGTGCCGGCGGCGCGAAGGGGTTGAAGTCCGCCGGGGGGATCCGGACCGGCGTGCCCTTGCCCTCGGCTGGGGCGGCCTCCGCGGGCGCGGCGGGTGCGGCAGGCGCGGCTGCGGGAGCCGGCGGAGCGAAGGGGTTGAAGTCGGCCGGGGGGATCCGGACGGGAGTGCCCTTGCCCGGTCCGGCGGGGGC
>NZ_JBHWBW010000413.1:0-7195 GCF_042735675.1 Kitasatospora sp. NPDC059571 | reverse complement strand
GTTTAGAAAATTGTAACCCCGGGGGGGCGGGGGGCGACGCCCGCGCGGCCGTCGTGCTGCGCGAACAGGAACTTGCCGGAGAGCGCGGCCGCCCACGGCGCCGCGCAGAGCCCGGCGTCCAGTTCGCGTACCCACGCCGCCGTGTCGGCGTGCCCCGCACCGTCGAGCCCGGCGGTCGGCGAGGCGACGATGTTGCGCACCCGCTCGTGCGTCTCGGAGGGCAGCAGGCCGACCGCGCGGAGCCGGTCGGCGAGTTCGCCGCCGCACGTCGAAGCAAGGCCCCGCAGTTGGACGTTGCCGCGCGAGGTGGTCTCCGGGCGGCCGTCGCCGAGCGCCTCGGCGGCGTCCGCCAGCGCCAGTAGCTGATGATCCGTCAGCATACCGCCGGGCACGCGGATGCGGGCGAGGGCGCCGTCGTCGGCCGTGTGCAGACGAAGGGCCCCCGGACAGGCGTCCGACCGGCCCCGGTCGGGCACGGCGGAGCCCGCCCCGGCGGGGTCGGGAGTCGGTGGCATGGCGGCGAGCATACAGATTGTCCGACCGGCCGCCCCGTCGCCTGGATCACAGTCCGCATGCCGCCCCGCAGCCGCGCGCCACCCCGTACGATGCTGCCCGGGCGGTCCGCGCGGACCGCCCGACGCCAGCGACGGCAAGCGGAGGAAACCGGTGCAAATCCGGTGCGGTCCCGCCACTGTAACCACGGCTCAGCGCCGTGGAGCCAGGAACTCCCGCCGTCGCCCACCCGCCCCCGGCCACCGCCGGGGGGACGACCGCCACGGGGCGCGGACCCCGAGGAAGGCCAGACCTGTGCGCTGCCGCATGCCCGGCTCCGCCGTCCGAACCGGACGCGCCGAGCCCGCGCCCGCCGTCCCCGCGACCACGCCGACGGCCCTGTGCCGCACCACCCTCCTCGCACCCCGCACGCCCCGGAACACCGACCCGGCCGGGAGGCCCTCCGCATGATCCTGCTGCTGTCGACCTCCGACACCGACCTGCTGAGCGCCCGCGCCGCGCAGGGCCCGGTGCCCTTCCGGCTGGGCAACCCGGCCCGGCTGACCGCGGAGGACCTGCCGGCCCTCGTCGAGGGCACCGACCTGGTGGTCGTCCGGCTGCTCGGCGGCCGCCGCGCCTGGGAGGACGGCCTGGACGCGCTGCTCGCCGGCCCCCGCCCGGTGGTCGTGCTGACGGGCGAGCAGGCGCCGGACGCCCAGCTGATGGAGCTGTCCACCGTCCCGGCCGGCATCGCCGCCGAGGCCCACGCCTACCTCGCCCACGGCGGCCCGGCCAACCTGGCCGAGCTCGGCGCCTTCCTCTCCGACACCGTGCTGCTCACCGGCCACGGCTTCGCCCCGCCGGCCTCCGCGCCCGCCTGGGGCCCGCTGGAGCGCACCGCCCGTACCTCCGACGGTCCGCTGGTCGCGGTGCTCTACTACCGGGCCCACCACATGAGCGGGAACACCGCGTTCGTGGAGGAGCTCTGCCGCGCGGTCGAGGACCAGGGCGCCCGCGCGCTGCCGCTGTACTGCGCCTCGTTGCGCGGCGCCGAACCGGAACTCCTCGCCGAGCTGGCGAGGGCCGACGCGATCGTCACCACCGTGCTCGCCGCCGGCGGCACCCGCCCCGCCGACGCGCAGGCCGGCGGCGACGAGGAGGCCTGGGACGCCGGTGCGCTCGCCGCGCTCGACCGGCCGATCCTCCAGGCGCTCTGCCTCACCTGGTCGCGCGCCCAGTGGGAGGAGAGCGACGACGGCCTCTCCCCGCTCGACACCGCCACCCAGATCGCCGTCCCGGAGTTCGACGGCCGCCTGATCACCGTCCCGTTCTCCTTCAAGGAGCTGGACGAGGACGGCCTGACCGTCTACCGGGCCGACCCGGAGCGCGCCGCCCGGGTGGCCGGCATCGCCGTCCGGCACGCCCGGCTGCGGCACACCCCGGCCGCCGAGCGGCGGCTCGCCCTGGTGCTCTCCGCCTACCCGACCAAGCACGCCCGGGTCGGCAACGCGGTCGGCCTGGACACCCCGGCCAGCGCGATGCGCCTGCTGCAGCGCCTCCGCGAGGAGGGCATGGACCTCGGCACAGACCTGCCGGGCCTGGACACGGCCTCCGTCTCGCACGAGCCGCCCCGAGCCGAAGGGCCCGCCGGTGCCGAAAGGGAGGAGCGCGGGAGCGACGAAGGAGCGACGGAGCGACGAGTGTCGGCGCCGGGTCAGGAGGGCCCGGAGACGAGCGGGCGGGTACATGAAGGCGACGCGCTGATCCACGCACTGATCGCGGCCGGCGGGTACGACCAGGACTGGCTGACCGAGGACCAGCTCGCCCGCAACCCCGTCCGCATCCCGGCCGCCGACTACCGGCGCTGGTACGCGGACCTGCCCGAGGAGCTGCGCGAGCAGGTCGAGCAGCACTGGGGCCCGCCGCCCGGCGAGCTCTACGTCGACCGCTCGCAGAACCCGGACGGCGACATCGTGCTCGCCGCGATCCGCTCCGGGAACCTCCTCGTCCTCATCCAGCCGCCGCGCGGCTTCGGCGAGAACCCGGTCGCGATCTACCACGACCCCGACCTGCCGCCGAGCCACCACTACCTGGCCGCCTACCGCTGGATCCAGGCCGCGCAGGCGGACGGCGGCTTCGGCGCGCACGCCGTCATCCACCTCGGCAAGCACGGCAACCTGGAGTGGCTGCCCGGCAAGACCGCGGCACTCTCCGCGGCCTGCGGGCCGGACGCCGTCCTCGGCGACCTGCCGCTGATCTACCCGTTCCTGGTCAACGACCCGGGCGAGGGCACCCAGGCCAAGCGCCGCGCCCACGCGACCCTGGTCGACCACCTCGTCCCGCCGATGGCCCGCGCCGACAGCTACGGCGATATCGCGCGCCTGGAGCAGCTGCTCGACGAGTACTCCTCCATCGCCGCGATGGACCCGGCCAAGCTGCCGGCGATCCGCGCCCAGATCTGGACGCTGATCCAGGCCGCCCGGCTCGACCACGACCTCGGCCTCGACGAGCGGCCCGAGGACGACGGCTTCGACGACTTCCTGCTGCACGTCGACGGCTGGCTGTGCGAGGTCAAGGACGCCCAGATCCGCGACGGCCTGCACGTCCTCGGCCAGGCCCCGGCCGGCACCGACCGGGTCAACATCGTGCTCGCCATCCTGCGCGCCCGGCAGATCTGGGGCGGCGTCAGCGCGCTGCCCGGCCTGCGCGAGGCGCTCGGCCTGGACGAGGCCGCGCTGACCCTCGGCGCCACCGACGCGGCCGAGGCGCAGGCCCGCGCCCTGGTCGAGGCGATGGAGGCCAAGGACTGGGCACCCGAGGCGGTGGAGAAGGTCGCCGCCGGGCACCCGGACGCGGTCCGCGAGGTGCTCGCCTTCGCCGCGGCGCAGGTGGTGCCGCGGCTGTCGGCGACCACGGACGAGCTGGACGCCGTGCTGCACGCGCTGAACGGCGGCTTCGTGCCGGCCGGTCCGTCCGGCTCGCCGCTGCGCGGCCTGGTCAACGTGCTGCCGACCGGCCGCAACTTCTACTCCGTCGACCCGAAGGCGGTGCCGAGCCGGCTCGCCTGGGAGACCGGGCAGGCGCTCGCCGCCTCGCTGGTCGAGCGGTACCGCGCCGACAACGACGGCGCCTACCCGCCCTCGGTCGGCCTGTCGCTCTGGGGCACCAGCGCGATGCGCACCGCCGGCGACGACATCGCCGAGGCCTTCGCGCTGCTCGGCATCCGGCCGGTCTGGGACGAGGCCTCGCGCCGCGTCACCGGTCTGGAGCCGATCGGCCCGGAGGAGCTCGGCCGTCCCCGGATCGACGTCACCCTGCGCATCTCCGGCTTCTTCCGGGACGCCTTCCCGCACGTGGTCGCCCTGCTGGACGACGCGGTGCGGCTCGCCGCCCGGCAGGAGGAGGCCGCGGAGGACAACTTCGTCCGCGCCCATGTGCAGGCCGACCTCGCCGAGCACGGCGACGAGCGCCGGGCCACCGTCCGCGTCTTCGGCTCCCGCCCGGGCACCTACGGCGCCGGCCTGCTCCAGCTGATCGACAGCCGGGACTGGCGCACCGACGCCGACCTCGCCGAGGTCTACACGGTGTGGGGCGGCTACGCGTACGGCCGGGGCCTCGACGGGCGGCCGGCCCGCGAGGAGATGGAGAGCGCCTACAAGCGGATCACGGTGGCCGCCAAGAACACCGACACCCGCGAGCACGACATCGCCGACTCGGACGACTACTTCCAGTACCACGGCGGCATGGTGGCCACCGTCCGGGCGCTCACCGGCAAGAACCCGGCCGCGTACATCGGCGACTCCACCCGCCCGGAGACCGTCCGCACCCGCACCCTCACCGAGGAGGCCGCCCGGGTCTTCCGCGCCCGGGTGGTCAACCCGCGGTGGATGGAGGCGATGCGCCGCCACGGCTACAAGGGCGCCTTCGAGATGGCGGCCACCGTCGACTACCTCTTCGGCTACGACGCCACCACGGGCGTGGTCGCCGACTGGATGTACGAGAAGCTCACCGAGGAGTACGTCCTCGACCCGGTCAACCGGGAGTTCCTCTCCGAGGCCAACCCGTGGGCGCTGCACGGCATCAGCGAGCGCCTGCTGGAGGCCGCCGACCGCGGTCTGTGGGCCGAGCCGGACCAGCGCCTGATCGACGAGCTGCGCGCCGCCTTCCTGGAGACCGAGGGCGACCTGGAGGGCGAGGGGTAGCCGCCGCCGGGGCGGGCCCGTCCCGAGCCTGCGTCAGGCATGCGGCCCCGTGGCACACTCGGCCGCATGCCTGAGGAACGCACCGCGGTGCAGGACGAGTTCGGATCGGCGTTCACGCCGGACTACCCCGACGTGGTCGCGGCCGGGTCCCTGCTCGCGGCACTGCAGGCCGAGGCGGACCGCGCGGGGTACGCCCTGGCCTTCGAGCACGTCCTGCCGCAGGTCCTGCCGCCGGAGGGCCTGCGGGTGGCTGCGCAGGCCGCCGCCGGCGACCGGCTGGCACGGGTCGTGCTCACCCTCGGCGGGCGGGGCTTCCACCTCGGCCACCGGATCGAGCACCGCACGGTGGCCGCGGGCCGCACCCCGGACCTGGCCTCGGCCGCCGCGGCCGTGCACGACTGGCTGCAGGGCACGGAGGTGGGCGAACTCACCGCGCGCCGGCCGTTCCTGCGCGACCTGGAGCGGTCGGCGCCGAACCCAGCCGACGACACCGTGGCGGACCGGTGGCAGCAGCTGCGCACCGCTCCCGCCGCACCGCGGAACTTCCGGCTGCGGGAGCTGGTCGAGGCCGCGTACCGGGAGCCGCGGCTGCGGGTCCTGTCGCCGGGCCTGAGCCACCACTGGCTGCGCCTGCGCCGCAGCGCCGACCGCCCCGACTACAGCGGCCTGCCGCTGGCCAGGCCGCTGGGCGGCGGCCGCTTCGAGGTGCGGACGGCCGACGGCGTCCTGCAGGAGGCCGACGGCGCCGCCGGGGCGGTCGCGCTCCTGCTCGCCGCGCTGCCCGAGGACCTGCCGGCGCCGTAGCTCCCGGCCACCGGCGCGCCCGGGGGGCGCGGGGACCTGCGCGGATCGCCGCGCACAGTTGCCCGCGCCCCCTGAACAACGGGCGCCCGGATGCATACGATCTCCGCATGACGTTGCGCACGGCGTTGTCCCGGCCCGCCCGTTACGCCTCGCTCGCCGCGGGCGGGGTCCCCGTGCTGGCCTTCCCCGGGGCGGGCCTGGACTGGCTGGCCTGGGTCGCGCTGGTGCCCGGGATGCTGCTGATGCGGCAGGCGCCCACCGGGCGCGAGGCGGCCGTCCGCGGCTGGTGGTTCGGCGCCGGTTTCATCCTGGTCGCGATGTACTGGCTGATCCCCTCGATCGGGCCCGGACTGCTGGGGCTGGCCGTGCTGTTCGGCGCGTTGCAGGCCGCCCTCGGGTACGCGGTGTGGCGGCTGCTGCACGGCCGGGTGACCGTCCGCCGGGCGCTGGCCGCCCTGGTGGTCGTCCCGGCGGTCTGGGTGAGCTGCGAGTTCGCCCGTTCCTGGCACGCCCTGGGCGGCCCGTGGGGGCTGCTCGGGGCGAGCCAGTGGCGGCACCCGGCGGTGCTGGCGCTCGCCTCGGTCGGCGGGGTGTGGCTGGTCAGCGCCGCGGTGGCGGCGTGCAACACGGCCGTGGTGATCCTCTGCTGCGGCCGGCTGCGGGTGCTGCCCGCGGCGGCGGTCGCGGCGGTGCTGGCGGCCGGCCCGGTGCTGTTCGCCGTGCTCCCGCAGCCGCCGGCCGGGCGGACCGTCACCGTGGCGCTCGTCCAGCCGGGCCAGACCGCGGACGACGCCTCGCGTCTGGCGGCGAGCGAGCGGATCACCCGGGGCCTGGCCGGGCAGCCGGTCGACCTGGTGGTCTGGGGCGAGAGCAGCACCACCGCCGATCTGGACCGGGACACCGCGGTCCTGGCGCAGATCCGCGGCCTGTCCGGCGCGCTCGGCGCGCAGGTGCTGGTCGGCGAGGACGCCCGGAAGGCGGACGGCCGGATCTCCAAGGACGCGGTGCTGGTCACCCCGGACGGGGTGGCCGCCCGCTACCGGAAGATCCGGCTGGTGCCGTTCGGCGAGTACATCCCGCTGCGGCCGCTGTTCGGCTGGATCGCCGGGGTGAGCAAGGCGGCGGCGGAGAACCGGGCCCCCGGCACCTCCTTCCACCTGCTCCCGGCCACCGACGCGGCGGGCCGTCCGCTGCCGGTGGGGGCGCTGATCTGCTTCGAGTCGGCCTTCCCCGACATGTCGCGGGCGGCCGCCCGGGACGGCGCCCCGCTGATCGTGTACCAGTCGTCCACCTCCACCTTCCAGTCCACCTGGGCGCCCGCCCAGCACGCCTCGCTCGGCGCGCTGCGCGCCGCGGAGAGCGGCCGGCCGGTGGTGCAGGCCGCGCTCACCGGGGAGTCGGTGGCGTACGACCGCCAGGGCCGCCGGCTGGCCCGGCTGGACACCTCGGGGTCGGGCGCGCTGACGGTCACCCTGGAGCTGGCCCGGCCCTCCGCGCTGACCTGGTACGACCGGCTCGGCGACTGGGTGCCGCTGACCTCGCTCGCGGTGACGGCGGCCGCGGCCGGCTGGGCGGTGCGCACGAGCCGCCGCTCCGCGGCCCGCACCCGCGACGGCGAGGCCGCCGAGCGGCGCTCCACCCTGGGCGTGTGAGTCGTCCGGGCCCGCGCACGGCGGCGCCCCGGCCCTGGCGGGCCG
>NZ_JBHWBW010000412.1:4280-7201 GCF_042735675.1 Kitasatospora sp. NPDC059571 | reverse complement strand
GGCGCCTGAGAGCCGCCCACCACGCCCCCCCCCGCGCGCGCCCCCGCGCCGCCTCGAACCCCCCCCCCCCCCCGCCACCCCGCGGGGGGGTGCGCCCCGCCCCGTCCACGACCACGTGCTAGGGCAGGCGCCACTCGACCGGCTGGGCGCCCTGCCCGACCAGCAGTTCGTTGGCACGGCTGAACGGACGGGAACCGAAGAAGCCGCGGTCCGCGGACATCGGGCTGGGGTGCACCGACTCGACGGTCGGGATCCCGCCGAGCAGCGGGCGGAGGTTGCGGGCGGCCGAGCCCCAGAGGACCGCCACCAGCGGGCCGCCGCGGGCCGCCAGCGCCCGGATCGCCTGCTCGGTGACCGCCTCCCAGCCCTTGCCCTGGTGGGCGTTGGGCGTGCGGGGCGCCACCGTGAGCACGCGGTTGAGCAGCAGCACGCCCTGCTGCGTCCACGGAGTGAGATCGCCGTTGGACGGCGGCGGGTAGCCGAGGTCCGTGCCGTACTCCCGGTAGATGTTCACCAGGCTCGCCGGGATCGGCCGGACCTCCGGCGCCACGGCGAAGCTCAGACCCACCGCGTGGCCCGGCGTCGGGTACGGGTCCTGACCGACGATCAGGACCCGGACCTGGTCGAAGGGCTGCTGGAACGCGCGCAGCACGTTCGGCCCGGAGGGCAGGTAGGTGCGGCCGGCCGCCAGCTCGGCGCGGAGGAAGTCGCCCATGGCGGCGACCTGCCCGGCGACGGGCTCCAGGGCCCGGGCCCAGCCCGGTTCGACGATCTCGTTCAGTGGACGCGGTGCCATGGGCGTCACCCTATCGGCCCAGGCCGACAGCGCGGTCAGGCCACCGTGCGGCCGCGCAGGACCACGGCCCGCGGGTCGGCGAGCACCCGGACGTCCGCCCGCGGGTCCTCGGCGTAGACCACCAGGTCGGCGGAGGCGCCCTCGACCAGGCCGTCCCGGCCCAGCCACGCGCGGGCCGCCCAACTCGCCGCCGACACCGCCTCGGTGGGTGTGAGGCCGGCCTTCACCAGTTCCGCCACCTCGGCCGCCACCAGGCCGTGCGCCAGCGACCCGCCCGCGTCGGTGCCGACGTACAGCGGGATGCCGGCGTCGTGCGCGGCGCCGACCGTGTCGTAGCGGCGCTCGTGGAGCCGGCGCATCTGCGCGGACCAGACCGGGAACTTCGCCTCGCCGCCGTCCGCGAGCTTCGGGAAGGTCGCGATGTTGACCAGGGTCGGCACGATCGCCACCCCGCGCTCGGCGAAGAACGGGATCAGCTCCTCGGTGAGCCCCGTACCGTGCTCGACGCAGTCGATGCCGGCCGCCAGCAGATCGGGCAGCGACTCGGCGGCGAAGCAGTGCGCGGTGACCCGGGCGCCCTCCTCGTGCGCCGCCGCGATCGCCTCGCGCAGCGCGTCCGCCGGCCAGCAGGCGGCCAGGTCGCCGCGCTCGCGGTCGATCCAGTCCCCGACCAGCTTCACCCAGCCGTCGCCGCGGCGGGCCTCGTGGCGGACGAAGGCGGCCAGGTCGCCCGGCTCGATCTCGTGCGCGTAGTTGCGGATGTAGCGGCGGGTGCGGGCGATGTGCCGGCCGGCCCGGATGATCCGCGGCAGGTCCTCGCGGTCGTCGATCCAGCGGGTGTCGGCGGCCGACCCGGCGTCACGGATCAGCAGGGTGCCGGTGTCGCGGTCGGTGAGGGCCTGCTTCTCGCTGGTCGCCTCGTCCACCGCGCCGTGCGCGTCCAGCCCGACGTGGCAGTGCGCGTCGACCAGACCGGGCAGCACCCAGCCGGTGACCGTGCGGACGTCCGCGGCGTGCGCCGGGCGGGCGAAGGTGATCCGCCCGCCGACCACCCACAGCTCGTCCCGGACATCCTCCGGGCCGACCAGCACCCGCCCCTTGACGTGCAGCACCGCGCCATCGCTCATGCCCCGCACTCTACCGACGGCCGGGCCTCCGCCCGCGCTCGCTCAGGGCCGGTACTCCTCGATCACCGCGTGCCAGGCGTCCTGGAGCTGCGGGAGGGTCGAGCCGACCGCCCAGGCGGCGCCGGTGCCCGGCACCGCGGCGACGGCGAGCAGCGACACGTCCTCGCCCGCCGGGCCGGCGCCGGCCGGCAGGCGGGTCCACCGGCCGCCGGACCGCCGCAGGGTGAAGGCCGCGGTGGCCGCGGCGGGCTGCCCGCCGGCCGCCCAGAGCGCGCCGTCGCCGCCAGCCGCGAGGGCGTGCAGGGCGCCGCCGGCCTCCGCCGGGAGGTCGGCCGCCCGCCCGCCGGTGCCGTCCCAGTGCAGCAGGTAGGGGCCGGCCGGGCCGTCGGCGGGCCCGGTGCCGCCGGCCGCCCCTACGTCGTCCGGCCCGAACGCGGCGACCGCCTCCAGCGTGGTGCTCCCGCCGTCCGGGTGCGGCGCCTCCACCGCCCGCCAGGCGGCCCCGTCGAACCGCTCGACCAGCGGCAGGCCGCCGTCCGGGGACTCCTCGTAGCCGACCGCCCAGGCGTCGTCCGGGCCCGGGGCGGCGACCGCGCGCAGCTCCTGGTTGCCGGCGGCGGGCGCGGCCGCCGGGCGCAGCTCCCGGACGCCCGCGGCGGCCACGGCGGGCCGGGCGGGTGCACCGCGGACCGCGGCGGTGCCGGGCGGCGCGGCGGCCGCGGCGGCGGCAAGTGCCGCCAGGGCCACCGCCGCGCGGCGCAGCGCCCGCCGTGTCCCCCGTGCTCCCCGTGTCGGTGCTGTCCGCGGCATCCGCCGGCCTCCCCGTCGCTGTGTCCCTCGCCCCGGCCGCGCACGGCCGTGTCCCACGAGTGGACCAATCCGGCGGGGGCGCGGGGGGGCGGGCGGGGCGCCGCGGGGCCCCGGGACCCCCCCCCGGGGGGGGGGGCGGCCCCGCGGCGGCCCGGGGGGTCGGGCGGGGGCCCGCGCGGGGGCGCGCG
>NZ_JBHWBW010000412.1:0-4270 GCF_042735675.1 Kitasatospora sp. NPDC059571 | reverse complement strand
CCCTGTCACACCCCCACGCCGACACCCCCGATCACCCCACGTCTGGGGGGCTCGGAGATGTGTTAAAGACCCCGGAGTGCACCAATCCGGCGGCGCCGCGGGGGCCCTGCCGGGCCGCGGCGCGGCGCAGTCAACCCGAACGGGTGAGGGACGCGGCCCCGGGCCGCCCGGTGTTCGCCTGCGGGCCATCTGTCGGACGACCGGCGTCCGCCGGGCTGCGACAGCCTGACCGTCCATAAGTTGTCTGTACAACTCGAAGGGTCTTCCGATGTCCCCCTCGCCGTACTGGCTGCGCGACAACTGCGGCTGCACCGGCTGCCGCGACCCGCGCAGCGGCCAGAAGCTCTTCCAGATCCACGAACTGCCCGACGACCTGGCGGTGGCCGCCCGCACCGAGTCCGACGGCGTGGTGGAGATCCGGTGGTCCGACGGCCACCTCTCGCGCTACCCGGCCGACCGGCCCATCGCCGCGGCCGACCCGGACCCGCGCAGCGAGGACGCCAAACGGCTCTGGGAGGCCGCCGACTTCGCCCGCGGAGTGCCGGCGGCCGACTGGCGGTCCTACCTCGACGACCCGCAGGAGCGGGAGGCGGTGCTCGCCGCCGTGCAGCGCTCCGGCTTCGCCCTGCTGCGCGGCGTGCCGGCCGTGCCCGGCCACGTGCTGGAGGTGGCCCGCAGCTTCGGCTACGTCCGGGAGACCAACTACGGCGAGCTGTTCGACGTCCGGGTCGAGCCGGACCCGACGAACCTGGCCTTCACCAGCGCGGCGATCGCCCCGCACACCGACAACCCGTACCGGGACCCGGTGCCCACCCTGCAGCTGCTGCACTGCCTGGAGAACGGCGCGACCGGCGGCGACTCCGGCCTGGTGGACGGCTTCCGGGCGGCCGACCTGCTCCGCGCCGAGGTGCCGGAGGACTTCGCGCTGCTGACCCGCACCCCGGTGCCGTTCGTCTTCCGCGACCGCCGCACCGAACTGCGCGCCGAGCGCCCGCTGATCGAGGTCGACGGCTTCGGCCGGATCCGCGAGGTGCGGTTCAACAACCGCTCCACCGGCACCCTGCGGCTGCCCGGCGGCGCCGCGCCCGACGCCTTCTACGCGGCCTACCGCCGGTTCGCCGCGATCACCCTGCGCCCGGAGCTGCGGCTGGAGCTGCGGCTCACCCCCGGCGACTGCCTGGTCCTCGACAACGTACGCCTGCTGCACGCCCGGACGGCGTTCGCCGCCGACGGCCGGCGCCACCTGCAGGGCTGCTACGCCGACCTGGACTCGCTCTCCTCCGCGCTGGCCGTGCTGCGCCGGCGCACCGCGGCCCTGGACGCCCTGGAGGAGATGTTCGCGGGCGAGGGCGCCGCCGAGTACCTCGGCGAGGACGTCACCGTCGCCGAGCACATGCTCCGGGCCGGCGCCCTGGCCGAGGCCGCCGGTGCCCCGGCGCACCTGGTGGCCGCCGCGCTGCTCCACGACGTCGGCCACTTCGGCGGCACGGGGGCGGAGTTGATGCGCGGTCGGGACAACCGGCACGGCCGGGCCGGCGCGGACCGGCTGGCGCAGTGGTTCGGCCCGGAGGTGACCGAGCCGGTGCGGTTGCACGTGGCCGCCAAGCGCTACCTGTGCGCGGTGGAGCCCGGCTACCGGGCCGCGCTGTCGGCCGCCTCCGAGTACACCCTGGGCGTCCAGGGCGGCCCGATGGACGAGGCCGAGGCAGCCGCCTTCGCCGCGCTGCCGGGCGCCGCCGACGCGGTCGCGGTGCGCCGCTGGGACGACCTGGCCAAGACGGCCGGCGCCGCCGTCCCGCCGTTCGCCCGCTTCCGGCCGCTGCTGGCCGGCCTGTTGGCGCAGGCGCCCGCGTAGCGCGGCGGGCCCGTCAGTCGCCCTCGCGGGCGTGCCGGGAGAGCGCCGACGAGGCCAGCGAGTTGTGGATGCTGAAGGCCACCGTGCCCGGCAGGTAACGGTCCTGGGACCACTCCACGGGGGTACCGGTCGGGTCGGTGGTCCGGCGCTTCTCGCGCAGCAGCGGGCTGCCGCGGCGGCAGCCCAGCAGCCGGGCGTCCTCGGCGTTGGCGCCGACCACGTCGATGGTGTGGTCGGCGTCGGTGAACAGGATGCCGTGCTCGCGCAGCGGCTCGGTGTGCGAGACCACGTCGGGCGGCAGCTGGGCCACCACCTCGCCGACCCGCGGCGGGTAGACCGTGCGCTCCACCATCACCGGGGTGCCGGAGAGGGTGCGCAGCCGCAGCGTCTCGTACACCTCGGTGCCGGGCTCCAGGCGGAGCATCTCGCGCTCGGCCGCGTCGGCGGGGCGGCGCACCAGGGACTCCAGCCGGCCGCCCGGCTCCTCCCCCATCGAGCGCGCCCAGTGCGTGAAGCTCAGCAGTTCGGAGAAGCTCTGCACCCGGGCCGTGCCGAGGACGACCCGGCGGGTGCCGCGCCGGGAGGTGACCAGGCCGTCGGCGCGCAGCAGCGCGAGGGCCTGGCGGACGGTGCCGCGGGAGACGCCGTACTGCTCGGCGAGGGCGCCCTCGGCCGGCAGCCGGCCGGCCTCGCCGAACCTGCCGGTGGTGATCGCCTCGCGCAGGTCGGCGGCCACCGTGCGGTAGAGCGAGCCGGTTGCGCGGTCCGGGTCGGGTGCCACGTCGCTCAGGGTCCTTTCGGCCAGACGGTCCGGCGCTCGGGTTCGGCGCGGACGGCACCGACTGTAACCGTTGTCGATCACGCGATGCCGCCCGCTGTCCACCGTTCCCGCAGCCGCCCCCTGTCCTGGGGCGTCCGTTCACCTTGCCGTCACCGGGCTCCGGCGTACTTGGCGCGTCGGCAGAAGTTGGCTGGCCAACTTCGCAGCCGAAGCACGACGGCGCCCACCACGGGCGAACCCCGCACGACCCACGTCAGCAGCTCCGCGGGACACCGCGACCCCTTCCCCGGCGACCCACTCGCCGGGGCCCTCACCCAGGAGAACCATCCGTGACCGTGCACCGTCCCCGTGCCGCCGCCCTCGCGGCCGTGTTGACCGCTGCCGCGCTCTCCCTGTCCGCCTGCGGCTCCGCGGGCTCCTCCGCCACCTCCTCCGGCGACGCCGGCAAGGCCGGCGCCAGGGCGGCGAAGGACGCCGCCTCCGCGGCCGACCTCGGCGGCATGGACGCCCTGGTCGCCGCCGCGAAGAAGGAGGGCAAGCTGCACGTCATCACGCTGCCCAAGGACTGGGCGAACTACGGCAAGATCATGGACTCGTTCAAGGCCAAGTACGGCATCGAGATCGAGGACGAGAACCCGGACGGCTCCAGCCAGGACGAGATCAACGCGATCACCTCCCGCAAGGGCCAGGACCGCGCCCCCGACGTCGTCGACCTCGGCAGCGCCTTCGCGCTCCAGGCCGCCAAGGACGGGCTGCTCGCCCCGTACAAGGTCGCCACCTTCGGCAAGGTCGCGGACACCATGAAGGACGCCGACGGCCTGCGGGTCAACGACTACGGCGGCTACATCTCGATCGGCTGCGACGCCAAGAAGATCACCACCTGCCCGAAGACCTTCGCCGACCTGCTGAAGCCCGAGTACAAGGGCAAGGTCGCGCTGAACGGCAACCCGACCAAGTCCGGCTCGGCGTTCGGCGGCGTGTACGCGGCCGCGCTCGCCAACGGCGGTTCGCTTGACAACATCCAGCCCGGCATCGACTTCTTCGCCAAGCTGAAGCAGTCCGGCAACTTCAACCCGGTCGAGTCGACCCCGGCCACCGTCGAGAAGGGCGAGACCCCGATCTCGATCGACTGGTCGTACCTGAACGCGGGCTACACCGACGAGTTCAAGGCCAAGGGCATCGACTGGCAGGTGGCCGTCCCCTCCGACGGCAGCTACGCCCAGTACTACAACCAGGCCATCAACAAGTACGCGCCGCACCCGGCCGCCGCCCGCCTGTGGCAGGAGTACCTGTTCAGCGCCGAGGGCCAGAACCTCTTCCTGGGCGGCTACGCCACCCCGGCCCTGTTCGACGCCATGAAGCAGGACGGCACCCTCGACGCCGCCGCGGCGGCCAAGCTGCCGACCGTCGAGAAGCCGTTCACCACCTTCCCGACCCAGGACCAGATCACCGCCGCCAAGAAGGTCGTGACGGAGAACTGGGCCAAGGCGATCGCGGGCTGATCGACAGATGACCACGGCTCCCACCCCGGTGCCGGCCCCGGCCGCCGCTGACCTCAGCGGCGGCCCGGGTGCCCCGGTCACCGTGTCCCCCACCCCGGCCCGGCGCCGCCGGGCCCTCGGCGGCCCCTGGGC
>NZ_JBHWBW010000411.1:0-7211 GCF_042735675.1 Kitasatospora sp. NPDC059571 | reverse complement strand
GACGCACACCCCCGGGCCCGCGGCGCGGGGCGCCGGGGGCGCGGCGGCGCCGGCGCATCGGGTCGGGGCGGGCGGCCCGCAGCCGCGCCCGGAGCGGGCTCTCGGCGGTCTCGGTCGCGGACGGCGGTGCAGGGGTGGCGGACATGCGGCGGACGCTACGCCGCACGCCGCCGCCGGGCGAGCGGATTTCGGGCCGTCCCGCGGGGGCGCACGAGCACGGCCGGGCGCACACGCGGACGGGCCGGGCGCGCATCGCCGGGCCCGGGCGCGCATGGCCGGGCCCGGCCGGGGCATGAATGACGCGTCCACGCCAGAGACTTCGGAAGGCTGCCACGTGAAGCGCACGTCCTGGGCCCTGCTCGCCGCCGCGACCGCCCTGCCGCTCATCGCCCCTGTCGGCACGGCCTCCGCAGCCCCCGCCGCAACGGCGACCTGCACCTACACCGCGGCCGTCCCGGCGGACAACTTCAAGGGGATCCCGGTCTTCGACGCCGCCAGGGCCGCCCGGCCGTACAAGGCGACCCTGCGCACCTCCCAGGGCGCGATCACCTTCCAGGCGCTCACCGACAAGGCGCCGTGCACCACCTTCTCGTTCCGCTTCCTCGCCGAGCACGACTACTTCGACCGCAGCCACTGCCACCGGCTCACCACCCAGCGGCTCTACGTCCTGCAGTGCGGCGACCCGACCGGCACCGGCAGCGGCGGCCCGGGCTACTCCTTCCCCGACGAGAACCTCGACGGTGCCACCTACCCGGCGGGCACCGTCGCGATGGCCAACGCCGGGCCGAACACCAACGGCAGCCAGTTCTTCTTCGTCTGGAAGGACACCAAGCTCTCCCCCAACTACACCCCGTTCGGGCGGGTGACCGCCGGACTCGACGTCCTCCAGAAGATCGCGGCGGCCGGCGAGGACGACCAGAACGGCCCCGGCGACGGCTTCCCGAACGTACCGGTGACCATCCGTCAGGTCCGCATCGCCGGGCACTGATCGCCCCGGCCCCGTCGTTCCCGCTGTGCCGGTGTCCCACGACGCCGGTACCGTCCTGCGGTGGGGTGCGCGGTCCTGCGCGGCGCCCCACCGCCCGGGCCCGCCCGGGACGGTGCTACCGAGGGGCGGTGACGGCATGTGGGAGGGACGGGCCCAGCTGGGCGATGACCTCTTCGGGGGACGGGTGGTGGAGCGGCAGGGGGGCCTCGCCCCGGCGGAGGACCGGAGCAGCGGCTTCCTGCGCAGCGGTCACGAGCCCTGCCTGCTGGCCGCCCTCCGGATCTCGGCGCACCGGGAGAGGGACGGCAACTCGCTCTGGGGACTCCCCGCGGCGCTCGCCCGTACGGGCCACCTCGCCCGCGCCGTCGAGCTGGCGTACGCGACCGACCGGCGCGGAGAGCACGACGGCCTCCTCCCGCTGCTGAGGGCCGCGATCGACGCCGGCGATCTGCACGGCGCGCAGGCGCTGGCCGGGGCGATGCCCGACCGGGCGCTCCGGGACCGGGCCCTGGTCGCCCTCGTACCGGCACTGGCCCGGGCCGGCGAACTCGACCGGGCCGTCGCCCTGGCGGAGTGCGTCCGCTATCCCCACAACTGGGGAAGGACCTGGGCCCTGCTGGCGAAGGCGGTGGCGGACGGCGGCGACCTCCCCGCCGCGCTCGGCTTCGCTGCCCGGGCCGAGGCGAGCCCCGGCTTCGTCACCGAGGCCGGACAGGTGCTCGTCCTGCTCATGGAGATCGCCACCGCCGCCGGCGACCGCGCCCGGGCCGAGGCGCTCGCCGACCGCGTGGAGGATCTCGCCCGGTCCGAGCACGGCGGGAGGTACGACCGGGCGCTGCCGAGGCCCTTCACGGCGGTCCTGGCCCTGGAGGTCCGCAGCGGGGACCCGGACCGCCTGGACGCCCTCCTGCACATCCTGCTGCGAACCGTTCCTGACGCCCCGGCGGCGGCAAAGCCGCCGGACGGGGGCGAGGACGGGGACGGGAGCCGCGAGTTCGAGTGCCTTCTGATCCGCTACCGCCCCGCGCCCCGGCCCCCGCTCGGCCCCGCGGTCCTGGCGGAGCTGCTGAACGAGGTCGCCGGGACCGTCGACCGGGAGACGGCCCTCGCCCTGGCCGACCGGGGCGAGGCGCTGCTCCGCGCCACCGTCCGCGCCTACAGCGAGAGCCTGTTGGAGGCCGTGACGCTGCTGCTCGCCCGGCACGGGCAGATCGAGCGGGCGATGGCCCTCACCGACTGGATCGGCGATCCGGGCCGGCGCGCGGGGCGGCAGGCGGCGGCCGTCGGGGCGCTGGCCCGCCACGACACCGTCCGGGCCGAGGCCCTGGCCCGTGCGCTCACCGACCGCTGGGCGCGGCTCGGGGCGCTGATCGAGGTCGTCGGGGAGGTGGCCCGGCAGGGCGATCCGGACCGCGCCGAGGCCATCGTCGGCACCATCGCCGACCGCTGGGCGCGGGGCCAGGCGCTGATCGAGGTCGTCCGGGAGGTGGCCCGCCAGGGCGATCCGGACCGCGCCGAGGCCCTCGCCCGCACCATCGCCTACCGCTCGACACGGACCCGCGCACTGGCCGCGCTGGTGGAACGGGCCGAGCCGTCCCGTGCCCGCAGGCTGGCCGCGCAGGCCGCGCTCCTCGGCGACCGGGCGTTCGTCCGGACGTTCGTCCTGCCGCACCTGGAGCGGCTGGTGCCCGGCGCGGTACGGGCCGTCGCCGACGAGCTGATGAGGTGAGCCGCGGGGAGACCTGACGCACCGTCCGACGACGGTGCCACGGGGCTGTCCGCGCCGGTCGCTAGGCTCGCCCCATGATTCCGAAGCTGCCCCTGGACAGCCCCCGCTGGGACGAGCTCGACGGTGTCCGGGTCGAGGACGTGCGGGCACTGCTGGAGGAGATGGCCTCCGCCGTCACCGGCTCCGACGACGGGTGGGCGGAGACCTGGACGTACGTGGCCGACGGCCTCATGCAGCAGAGCACCGTCACCAACGGGGCCTATGCCGTCGTGCCGCACCTCGTGGAGACGGCGGCCGCAGCACCCGCGGGGCGGTTCACTGACCTCTGGGCCGGCATCGGGCTCATGCTGACCGCCGACCACCGGCCCCCCGTCCCGGCCGACCTCGAGGCGGGGTTCGGCGCCGCGCTCCGGGCGGCCGAGCGGGCGGCCGTACGGGAGCTGCTCGCGGGAGGCGTCCCCGCGGCGGCCTGCACCGACCTCGTCCTGGGCGGTGTCGCCCTGGCCGGCCATCACACCGGCGCCGTGCTCTGGCAGTTCCTCCACCCCCACAAGGCCGACCACCTGCTGCTGTGCCCGGGGTGCGAGAGCGAGAGCGAGATCCCCGAGTTCGCCGCGGACCCGGTGCACCCGCCGTTCGAGGCCCCGGAGCAGCCCCGTCCCGCCCGTGCCCGGCAGGGGGAGAACCCCTGGAGCCCGGCCGCCGCCGTGCTGCGCGACGATGCGCTCGGGGAGGGCTGGGAGCCCTTCCTGCGCGTGGCACGCGCCGTCGCCGAGGCGGGGGTGACCCCCGAGACGCCGGGGCCCGCCGTCCTGTGCCTGGTCGCCGGCCTGGTCGCGGCCCGGGGCACTCCGCAGTGGGCCGGGACGGCGTGGGCCCGCCGGTTGATGCTGCTCACCGGCTGCTTCCGCTGCGAGGACTGCGAGCAGACCTGGACGATCGCCGACGGGCTGGCCGAGAACCCGGACGGTGCACGCCCCCTGGGTGACGACACCCCCGCGTGGACGGCCTTCGACGGGTGGGACACCCCGGCAGGGCCGGCATCGCCGGGCCGGCCGGGTGAAGCCGCGACCGCGCTCCTGCGCGACGGGCCGGTCCTGCTCGCACCCGACGGCACCTCGCGGGGCCGGATATCGGTGTTCGCCGACTCCGCACCCGGTCGGGCCGAGGGCGTCAACGCGCTGGCGGTGGTGGCCCGTTCCGGTCGGCCGGCGCTGGTGGCCGGCGCCGGCGACGCAGGCGTGGTGCGCCTGTGGGACGCGGCCGGCGGCCGGCTCCGCCACGGCCCGCTGCGGGGGCACCCCGACCGCATCCGCTCGATGACGGCCCTGCCCCTGCCCGACGGCGACGTCCTCCTGGCGAGCGGCGACGACGCCGGGACGATCGCGCTGTGGGACCCGGAGACCGGACGGCCGGTGGTCGAACCGGTCGGGAACTGGCTCGGTGCGGTGAGCGGGATGTGCGGCGCGACCATGCCGGACGGCCGGACGCTGCTCGTCACCGCCACCCCCCGCGGCGCGGTCCGGCTGCGGGACACCGCGACGGGCGAGTCGGTGGGGCGCCTCAACCCCCGGGGCCGCCCGATCGCGTCGATCACGGCCGTCCCGATCCCGAGCGGCCGTACGCTGATCGCCGCCGCGGACACCTCGGGTGACGTGCACGTCTGGGACCCGGCCGTCGACGACCCCTGGGAGCCCGGCGCGGCCGTGCAGGTGAACGCACGCGCCCTCGCCGACGCCGGCCACCGGGTGGCGGTGGTGGCGGCCGTGCCCTTCCGGGGCCGGACCCTGCTCGCCACCGGCGACGACCGCAACGGCGTGGTCATGCTGTGGGACCCGGCGACCGGCGCCGCGGTCGGCGACGGCCTCTCCACGGACACCACCGGTCTGACCGCCATGACCGCCGCCGCGCTGCCCGACGGCCGCACCGTCGTGGTCACCGGCAGCAGGCGGGGGCGCAGTCTGCGGGTGTGGGACCCGGCGGAGGACACGGTGCAGCGCATCGACCTGGACGTGGCGGTCACCTGCCTGGCCGCCGCCGGGCCCGAGCTGATCGTCGGACACGACTGCGGGGTCCTCGCCCTCCCCCTCACCTCGCGGTGAACCCGCCCCGCCCGGCGGGGACTTCACCGGCACCGGCGGGCGCCCGGGAGGTGCACCGCCCCGCGTAGGCTCGGCCCATGACGATCCCGCTGCACGACGACCCGGCCCTGCCCGGTGTCGCCGACCTGCTCCAGGACCCGCACACGGCATGGGCCGACCTGCGCGAGGCCGCCCCCGTCCGACGGCTGACCGGCCCCGACGGCCTGCCCTTCTGGCTGGTCACCAGGTACCGGGACGTCAGGGCGCTGCTCGCCGACCCCCGTCTCTCGCTGGACCGAAGCCACGCGCTGCCCGGCAACTACCGCGGGTTCTCGCTGCCGCCCGCCCTGGACGCCAACCTGCTCAACATGGACCCGCCCGACCACACCCGGATCCGCCGCCTGGTGTCGCAGGCGTTCACCCCGCGCCGGGTCGAGCGGCTGCGCGAGGGTGTCCGGCGCACCGCCGAGGACCTCGTCGACGCGATCGAGCCGCTCGGCCGCACCGACCTGATCGCCTCCTACGCCGGGCCGTTCCCGATCGCCGTCATCTGCGACCTGCTCGGTGTCTCCGCAGAGGACCGGCGCGACTTCCGCGGCTGGACCGACGCGCTGGTCACCCCCGACCCCGCCCGCCCCGAACTCGCCCGAGCCGCCGTCGCCGGCCTGGTCGGGTACTTCACCGACCTGATCGCCCGCAAGCGCCGCGACGGCGGCGACGACCTGCTGTCCGCCCTGGTCGCCGCCCGCGACGAGGACGGCGACCGCGGCCGGCTGAGCGAGGAGGAGCTGACCTCGCTCGCCTTCCTGATCCTCTTCGCCGGCTACGAGAACACCGTCCACCTGATCGGCAACGGCGTGCTCGCCCTGCTGGACCACCCCGAGCAGCTGGCGGCGCTGCGCCGCGACCCCGCGCTGCTGCCGGCCGCGGTCGAGGAGCTGGCCCGCTTCGACGGGCCCGCGCCGCTCGCCATCCGCCGCTTCCCGACCGAGGACGTCCGGATCGGCGACACCGTCGTCCCGGCCGGCGAGACCGTGCTGCTGGCCCTCGGCTCGGCCAACCGGGACCCGGACCACGTCGACCGCCCGGACGAGCTCGATCTGCACCGCACCGACAACGGCCATCTGGCCCTCGGCCACGGCATCCACTACTGCCTGGGCGCACCGCTCGCCCGGATGGAGACCGCGATCGCGCTGGACACCCTGGTCCGGCGGCTGCCCGGGCTCGCCCTGGACGTACCGCGCAAGGACCTGCGGTGGCGGCCGTCGATGCGGGCCCGCGGCCTTCTCGCCCTCCCGGTGCGCTACTGACCCGTCGCCGCCGGGCCGGGCCGTCGCGGCCGGGCCGTCGCGGCCGCGGTACCCCGACGGCCGGCGGATGCCGCTGCCGCTGCCGCTCAGCCGGTCAGCAGGTCGCGGAGCAGGGCGACGGTGTCCGGGTCGAGGTCGCGGCCGGTGCGGCGGCTGAGCGCGTCGAGCCGGTTGACGGCCCGCACCAGCTGGTCGCGGGCACCGGCCGACGCGTAGGCGTAGAACAGGTCGCGGTGCAGCAGCTCGACGTCCGGCGCCACCGCGAGGGCCCGGAAGATCGCGGCCTCCGCGGTCCGGTGGTCGCCGTACTGGAGCCGGCGGGCCGCCAGTTCGTGCGCGGTGTCGACGATCGCGGCCAGCATGTCCTGGCGCTCCGCCTCGGCCCACCCGTAGGCGCCGGCCGGGGCCTCCGCGAACGGGGCGCCGCGCACCAGCGCGAGGGCGTGGGCCAGCGCGGCGTCCGCCGTGCTGCTGGTCGAACGCATGCCGCGCCGGTACAGCCCGCGGAACTCGTCCCAGTCGCAGGTCACCGCCGCGGCGAGGGTGTAGCCCTCCGCCTGGTCGGTCAGGTAGGCCCGGCCGTCCGACGAGCTGCCCAGCCAGGCCGCGAGGCCGGTGAGCTTGGCGGGCAGCGGGCCCGTGCCGAGCGCCGCGTTCGGCTCCAGGTGGGCCGCGCCCGGGTGCAGCGCGCGGTCGAGCGCCCCGTGCTCGACGCCGGGGCGCAGCGCCAGCAGGGCCGCCAGCTCGGTGAGGTGCGGCAGTACGGCCGGTTCGGCGCGGCCCGCGGCGCCGGTGACGTCGACCGGCCCGAGCAGCCGTACCCGCGGGGCGGACCGCCCGGCGTGCGCCTCCGGGGAGCGCAGGATCGCCAGCAGGTCGGCGCTGTCGGTGCGCGGCGCCGGGGCGGAGCGGGGACCGGCGGGCGGCGCGGCCTCGACCGGCGCGGCGACGTCGGGTGCCGGGTCGTGGGTCGGCTGCGGCTCGGGGACGCGCACCGGGACGGGCGCCTCGGCGGCGCCGTCCTGAGGGGGCGCCGGAGCGGGGCCGCGGGCGGGCGGCACCGGGGCCGGGGGGGCGGCAGGCCGCGGCGGGCCGGCGTGCGC
>NZ_JBHWBW010000410.1:4279-7220 GCF_042735675.1 Kitasatospora sp. NPDC059571 | reverse complement strand
TCAACGTCCTATGGGCCCTGATCCGTGACCGACGGTGCTACCAGGTCACACCGCCAGTCACCGCCACCGCTTGACAACGACATTAGGAAGCGTCGCCCGTTCCGCCCGCTCCGCCCGGTCCGCCCGCGATCTCGCCGCGGAGGGCCTTGAGCGCGGCGACGAAGATCTCCGAGAAGGTGGGGAACGGCTGGATCGTGTCGTTCAGGACTGCGAGCGGAACGTGCGCCCGGATTGCCAGCGTCGCCTGCTGCAGCCACTCGCCCGCCTCCGGGCCGAGCGCGTACGCGCCGGTCAGCCGCTCGCCGTCGCTCACGAGCGTGAGGAAGCCGGTGCTCTCCGCGTACGCCCGCGTGTAGGTGGCGGTCTTCGGCACCTCGGACATCGGGACGGCGGCGCTGAACCGGCCGTCGGAGGAGCCCACCGCCGCCGCCTGCGGGTCCGTGTAGACCACCCGCGGTACCGCCTGGTAGTCGGCCGTCCGGGCCTCGCCCAGGATGTTCGCCGCGGCCACATCGGCCTGGTACTTGCCCACATGGGTGAGCTGCCACAGGCCGGTGACGTCCCCGACCGCCCACAGCCGCTCCGCGACCCGGAGCCGGGAGTCGACCGGGACCCCGTGGGCGTCCGGCTCGATGCCGACCGTCTCGAGGCCGATGTCGTGCACCCGCGGACGCCGGCCGGTGGCGACGAGCAACCGGTCGCCCCGCACCTCGCGGCCGTCCTCGAACTCGACCACGTACTCCTCGCCGTCGCGTCGTGCACCGGTAGCCCTCGCGGACAGGACGAGCTCGATGCCCTCACGGCCCAGCGCCTCGCCGAGTGCCTCGCCCAGCCGCGCGGGCTCCCTGGCGAGCAGCCGCTCCGCGAGGTCCGCGACGGCCACCTCACCGCCCAGCCGCCGTACGGCCTGGGCCATCTCCACCCCGACCGGCCCGCCGCCCAGCACGACCAGGCGGCGCGGTACCTCCTTCATCGAGGTGGCCTCACGGTTGGTCCAGATGCCGTCGAGCTCGCGCAGCCCCGGAACGGGCGGGACGACCGGGTCGGCCCCGTTCGCGAGGACGACGTGCTCGGCGGTGTACGCCTCGCCGCCGACCTCGACCCGGCCGGGCCCGGCGAGCCGGCCGGTGCCGCGCATCAGGTCGATCCCCTGGTCGGCCAGCCAGCGCTCCTGCCCGGCGTCGGAGTGGTCCGACACCATGAAGTCGCGCCAGGCCAGCGCGGCAGCGACGTCCACCTCGGCACGGGCTGCCGCCTCGCGGGCCCCCTGCACCGCCTCGCCCGGCCGCAGCAGCGTCTTCGACGGGATGCACGCCCAGTACGAGCACTCGCCGCCGACGAGTTCGCGCTCCACGAGCGCGACGCGCAGACCGCCCTCGGCCAGCGCGCCCGCGCAGTGCTCGCCCGGCGAGCCGCCGCCGACGACGATCACGTCGTAGTGGCCGCTCACGTCGGCAGCTCCTCACCGGCTCGCTCGCGCGCCATGTAGAGCGCGTACCAGTCCGGCCAGTTCGCGTCCTCCTCGCCCGTCAGCGCCTCGTGTCTGCCGTGCGCCTCGGCCGCCCTCCGAAGGGCTGCCGCGAGGTCCTCCACGGATTCGTACGTCGTCGCCATCGCCTTCTCCTCTCGGCTGCTCGGCACGGCACGGGACAGCGGCCCGACGGCCGGGTCCCGATCTCCCGGACCGGCCGGCCGGCACCGCCCGGTCGCCACGCCGGCCCGGTGGCGGAAGGTGCCCCCTCCATCGGGCGATGGCGCCACGGCGGGGCGGGAGCACCGCCGCATTCCCGTGCACGCCGCTGCTGCGCCCGGCGCGCGTCGGCGCCCCGGCGCCGGCGGCACAACGGGGGTCCGCGGCGAGCCGCCCTCGGGGGAACCGCCCGCGGCCGCTCCGGGCCGAGGGCACGCCTCGTTGCCACGAAACCCTCCCTCACCCCCGCCCGCAACTCGGGGGAGCGGACGCCCGCGTACGAAGGCGCGGGCCTGCCGTCCCCGGGAGTACGCCGGTCGCGTACGCGCCGTCGGCCCCAGGGCGCCCGGACCGCGGCCGGGACCCAGCGGCCGGGCTCGCTGACCGACCGTCAGGGCCGTCCGGCTTCATGTCCGCACCCGTGCCGGCCGCGCTCAGTCCTCGCCGGTGGCGACGATGACCACCGCGTGGCCGTTGCCGATCCCGACGACCGCTGCGTCGAAGGTGGCCTCGCTGACCGATGACCAGTGGGCGTTGCCCGTCGCTCCTTCCCGGTAGGCGGCGTAGCCGTTGGCCCGCCACTGTGCATCGGGCCCGAGCAGGTCGACGAGGCCGTGGCCGATCGCCTCCGCCACGGGCCGCAGATCGCCGTCGCCCGAGTTGTACACGAGGTCGCGGACGAGGGTGGCCGCCGTCCACGGAACGACCTCCCCGGGCGGGACCCTGATCTTGAGGGCCTCCTCCATCCGCGCGGGGTTGCGGGGACCGCCGTGCCCGTGCTTGCAGTCCCGGCAGTGCACCGCGAGCAGGCCGGTGGGTTTGAGTACGTCCCAGCACAGCCGGCCGTGGCTGCGCCCGTCGTCGGGCCCGAGGTGGACGACGAGGTCCCGCCATTCCCCCAACTCGGTGAGCCACATGCCGAGATCGGGATCGGGTCCGAGGTCGTACGGCTCCGGTGGCCGGAAGGAAAGGTTCACTGTGCTCCCCGTGGGGCCGCGCGTGCGTCGCACGGCCGGTGGTGTCCGACGGGCCGCCGCTCCGGCGGCCCACCCGGTACGACGGCGTCCGGGACCGCAGCGTTCCGGTCCGTCCGAAGGCTCGTCAGGAGGCCGTCCGGCGGGGGAGGGCCTGCCGGGCGGGCTGCGGCCGTCCGGCAGGTGGGGGCCCCCCCGGGGGGGGGCCCCCCCCCCGCCCGGCCCGCCCCGCCGGCGGCGGGACCCCGCCCCGCCCGGGGGGGGCAGCCCGGCGCGG
>NZ_JBHWBW010000410.1:0-4269 GCF_042735675.1 Kitasatospora sp. NPDC059571 | reverse complement strand
GGGGGGGGGGGGGGGCGGCGGGCGGGTGGGGGGGCCCCCCCTGGGGGGGCCCCACCACCCCGGCCGGCACGCCCGCGCCGTCGTCGTCACCACGCCCGCGCCGTCGTCGTCACCACGGCCGTGCCGTCGTCGTCACCACGACCCGTGCGCTCACGGTGGCATCCGCGACCTCTGCAGAACCTGAGCCCGTCACGTCACCGGGGGGAGCGGCGCGGGGCCGGGGCCGGTCAGGCGGCTTCGGCGGCGAGCAGCCGTTCGACCTCGGTCCGCAGCCGGGCCTCGTCCGCGCCCGCCTCGACCAGGACGCGGTGGCCGAGGCCCTCGCCCTCGCGGAGCAGGCCGAGCAGGATGTGGCCGGAGCCGATGGAGCGGTGGCCCAGCCGTAGGGCCTCACGCAGCGACAGCTCCAGGACCTTCTTGGCGCGCCGGGTCAGCGGGATGTGTCCGGTCTTCGGCTGCCCGGGCGTCCGGGCGTCCAGGGCCCCGGGCCCGAATCCGGCCTCGACGGCCTCCCGGACCCGTGCGAGGTCGATCCCCACCGCGGCGAGCGCGGCGTCGTCCAGCCCCGGGTCGAGCGCGGCGGAGATCCTGCGGCGCAGGTCCGCCGGGTCGAGGCCGTGGCCGTGCAGCGCCGCGTACGCGGCCCCGCTGCCCGGGTCGGCCAGGCCGATGAGGAGGTGCTCCGTGCCGAGGAACGGGTGGTGCAGCCGGCGGGCCTCGTCCTGGGCGCGTCGGACGACCGTGCGGGAGTCGCTGGTGAACCGTTCGAACATCGCTACTTCTCCCTGCCGAGAATGGTCCGGCCGCCGCCGTGCTTCTTGTGGACCGCCTGCCGGCTGACGCCGAGACAGGCGGCGATCTCCTGCCAGGTCCAGCCCAGCTGCCGGGCGTTGTCGACCTGCAGTGCCTCCAGGCGGTCGGCCAGGTCGCGCAGGGCGCGGACGGCTCGCAGCCCGACCGCCGGATCGCGGCTCCCGGCCTCCTGGGCGATCCTCACTTCGTCGCTCATGCTGTCAATGTAGGTTGACGACACCCGCCTGTCAATCATGGTTGACGGCCCCTGCGGTCAGGCGTCCTGCTGCGGCCGGGGCGGACCCTCCTGCGGGGCTGCCGCGACGGTGCTCCGGCGGGGTGGGTATCCGCCGAGTGCGGCGGCGGGTACGGCCAGGGCGAGCCACCCGGCGGCCAGCAGCCAGCCGCCCAGGATGTCGAGCGGCCAGTGGACGCACAGGTAGACGCGGCTCAGCCCGACCGCAGCGGCGAACAGGGCGGCACCCGCGACGGCCGGCCGTGCGAGGGCGGGACGGACCCGCACGATCGCCAGCGCGAGCAGACCCGCGCTGACCGCGGACGTGAAGGTGTGCCCGGAGGGGAACGAGAAGCCGGACGCCACGGTCGCCCAGTCCGCCTCCGGCGGCCTCGGGCGACCGAAGGCGTGCATCAGGCCCTGGCGCACGAGCTGGCCGACCGCCAGCCACGCCACCGGTGCCAGCAGCACGACCGCCGCGGTCCGGCGGCTCCGCGGACCGGGAACGGCCCGCAGAGTGACGCCCCCGGCCGCCAGCGCCAGGGCATAGGGCACCGCACCGGTACCCAGCGAGGTGACGGCCAGGGCCGCCAGCCTGGCAACGGTGGGTCGATGCGCGGCGCACCAGTCGATCGCGGACTGCTCGAACCCGAACGGCGCCCACGCGCGAGAGGCGAGCAGCGCGGCCAGCGCGGCGAACAGCAGCCCGGCCGCGGCCGCGACGATCCCGCACCGGCGGCCCGTCATGCGGCCGGCCCCCGACGCCGCCCGCACGCCAGGACGCGGTCCGCCCCGCCCCGGCCGGCCGGAACGCCGAGGCGCAGCAGACCCTTCGGGCCGCGGGCCACGCTCACCAGAGGTGCAGGCCGGCGCGCGGCTCGTCGGCACTGAGCGGCACCAGCAGGGCGACGACGATCACGGCCAGGGCGGCGGCCGCCGGCCCCGGTCCGAAGCCGAGACCCCCGCGGCCGGGCGCGGCCGCGATCCAGTCGGTCACCAGGGCGCCGAGAGCGAAGGTGAGCGCAAGTACCGAGCGGACCGCCACCCGGCTGAGGGAGGCCTGCCGGGGGAGCAGGCCGACGGCCGGCAGGAGCAGGCCCAAGCCGGCGATCTCCCACGCAAAGCCGCTCCCGGCCAGCCGCGCGGTCAGGTCCGCCACGGACACACCGACCATCACGGTGGTGAGGACCAGCGTCCACCCGGCGACCTCCGCCACCGGATCCCTCCCTTGCCGCTCGGTCTCGCGCCGGCCGAAGGCGATGCCGGCGGCAACCAGGGCCACCGTGCACAGGCCTGCCGACAGGGCGGAGGAGTGGAGCGCGGTGTTCAGCCGGTCGGCTGCCGCGGTGCCGGCCAGGCTGCCCACGGCCAGGGCTGCCCATGAGGCCCCGCGGCGCATCCGTGGAGTGGCGATCGCCGCCGCGACGGCACACGCCAGCGTCGGAGCGGCCGCGACCAGCGCCGGGCCGGCACCGACGTGTGCGGCTGCCCAGTCGGCACCAGCCGCCCCGAGACCCGAGACGGTGACGGCCGCGAGCCACGATTCCGCGCCCGGCGCGGTGGCCGTCGCTCCGGCCGGTGCCGGCCCGGACTGCTCGCACCCTTCGGTGCCGTCCTGCCTCATCTTCGGCAACCTCCTCGACAATCCTGTGTCTACAGAAATGTAGACGCAACCCCGGGTCGTCGCCCAGGGCAGCCGGGCACGTGTCGGGACCGCATCCCGCTGCGCCTGCCGACATCCCCGCCCGGCGGCCCGCGTTGCGGACTTTCCCCGACCGCCTATGGTCGCTGATGTGACATCCGTCGATCGACGCACGCTGCTGCGCTCGGCGGCCCTGGGCGCCGCCGCGGCGGCCGTCGCTGCCTGCAGCAGGGGTGGCGCCGCCGCACCTGCCCCCACCGCCGCGGCGCCCGCGAGCGGGCACTCCCCACCGTCCGGCCCCGACGGCGGCGGATCCCCGCCCACGACCGCCGGTGCGACGCCGGCCCTGCCGGCGGGCATGCCGTTCTCGATCACGGCCGGCCCGAGGGACCGGCCACGGGTGGCGCTCACCTTCCACGGCCAGGGCGCCCCGGACCTCACGAAGGCGATCCTCGACACGACTTCTGCCGCGGGTGCCCGCATCACCGTCATGGCGGTCGGCACCTGGCTGGACGAACAGCCCCAACTCGCCCGCTCGGTCCTGGACGGCGGGAACGAACTCGGCAACCACACCCTGACGCACGGCAACATCTCCGGGATGACCGCCGAGGCCGCGTACGCCGAGATCGCCGGCTGCGCCGACCGCCTGAAGCGGCTCACCGGATCACCCGGCCGCTGGTTCCGCCCGTCCCGGGCCGAGGCCTGCACGCCCGTTGTCGCCGCCCAGGCGCGCCGGGCCGGCTACGAGCACTGCCTCGGCTACGACCTGGACTCCCTCGACTACACGGATCCCGGCGCAGCAGCAGTGCGGCAGACGGTCCTCGACCGGGTCCGACCGGGCTCCGTGGTGAGCCTCCACCTCGGCCACCGGGGCACGGTCGAGGCACTTCCCGCCATTCTCGCAGGCTTGCGGGCCCGAGGCCTTCAGGCCGTCACTGCAACGGAGTTGTTCACTTGATGAGGACAACAGCCCCACCCCGGCGCCGGTCCGTCCCGAAGGTCCTCACCGTCGCGGCAGGGCTCGTGCTCGCGCTGCCCGCCTGCAGCTCCTCCACGGCCGGCTCCGCAGCAGGGCCGCCCGCCGCCCCACGTCCGGCCGGCACCACCGAGCAGTCGACACCGTCCGTAGCCCGGGGCGCGCTGCCCGGAATGCCGGGGCTCCTCGATCCGAACGACATCTACGCAGCGGACCGCCCCGGGCAACTGTCGCCCGTCGTCCAGGGGTTCCCGTCCCGCGTCTACGTGCCCAACACCCTGTCCGACACCGTGACCGTCATCGACCCCGCGACGTACAAGGTGATCGGAACCATCCGGGTCGGCCACCAGCCGCAGCACGTCGTCCCGTCCTGGGACCTCAAGACCCTGTGGGTCAACAACGACCTCGGCAACAGCCTCACCCCGATCGACCCGGCGACGGGCAAGGCCGGCACCCCGGTCGACGTCCACGATCCGTACAACCTCTACTTCACGCCCGACGGCAAGTACGCCGTGGTGATGGCCTCGCAGGATCGTCAGCTGGTGTTCCGGGACGCCCACACCATGCAGCAGGTCAAGGCCGTCCCGGTGGACTGCGCCGGGGTCAACCACGCCGACTTCTCGC
>NZ_JBHWBW010000409.1:0-7244 GCF_042735675.1 Kitasatospora sp. NPDC059571 | reverse complement strand
GACCACTGGAAGACCGGCCGCTCCCCGGCGGCCCACCGGAGGGGAGTCGGCATGGGCAGCACGCAGCATTCGATCACCACGGCGATCTACGACATCGACCGGCGCCTGAGGGAAGGGGCGCTGGCGTCCGCCCGCGTCGCGCGCGAGCCGTTCCGGCTCGGCGACGAGAAGCAGCTGCTGGCGTCCCTCGGTGCGCTCGTCGACACCGTGCAGCAGCTCGCCGACCACCTCGGGCCGCAGATCCGCAGCGCCGACTCGCGGGGCGTTCTCGGGCAGGCCGCAAGAGAGTTGAGAGACTCGGCGCGGAACCTGCACAAGGGCGAGCGCAACGCGCCGAACGCCGACGCCTCCTAGGGTGCCCTCGTCGTCGTCGCCGTCGCCCGCCCGCCGAGCGCGACGGACGCCGCCCTGATCCGCCCGACCGGATCACGGGCGGCGTTCGCACGTCCCGGGCGGGTGCCGCCGGTGTCGGAGCGCCCACCGGGGGTGAATCCTCCGAACGGGTGCCGCAGCGGTGTCGGATCGGCGCGGGGCCGTTCGTTGTCATGGTGAGCGGACGCCCGCGAGGGGCATCCGGGAGCGCAGGAGGATCCGAGATGCAGTACCTGTTTTCCGTGCTCTACGACGAGTCGGACCTTGCCACCTCGGACGAGATGGCCGCCATCGACGTGTTCAACGACCGCCTCCGTGCCGACGGCCACTGGGTCTTCGCCGCCGGTCTCGGGCAGCCCGAGACGGCCACGGTGATCGACAACCGCGGTGCGGAGGCGGTGTTCACCGACGGGCCCTACCTGGAGTCGAAGGAGTTCATCGCGGGCTTCTGGATCATCGAGGCCCCCGATCTCGACGCGGCGCTCAAGCTCGCCACCGAGGGGTCGAAGGCCTGCAACCGGAAGGTCGAGGTGCGACCGATCCTGTGAACGCGATCGACGTCAGGGAGGCGATCACCCGGGCCCACCGTGCGGAGTGGGCCCGGGTGGTGGCCGCCCTGACCAGGCGCTTCGGCGACCTCGACATCGCCGAGGAGGCGGCGGCCGACGCGTTCGCGACCGCCGTCGAGCACTGGCCCGCCGACGGCGTACCCCCCAACCCCGGTGCCTGGCTCACCACGACCGCCAACCGCAAGGCCATCGACCGGATCCGGCGCGAGAGCAAACGCGACGACAAGCAGAAGGAGGCTCAGATGTCCTACGACGAACCTCCCGAGCCGCCGGGGCCCATCGACGACGACCGACTCCGGCTGATCTTCACCTGCTGCCACCCGGCGCTCGCGATGGAGACCCGGGTGGCACTGACCCTGCGCATGGTCGGCGGTCTGACCACGGCCGAGATCGCCCGCGCCTTCCTGGTGCAGGAGAGTGCCATGGGGCAGCGGCTCACCCGTGCGAAGGCCAAGATCAGGAGGGCGCGCATCCCCTACCGGGTGCCGTCCGCGGAGGATCTGCCGGGGCGCGTCTCCGGCGTCCTCGCCGTTCTCTTCCTGGTCTTCAACGAGGGTTATCTGGCCACCGGCCCCGACACCGATCCGGTCCGTCACGACCTGAGCGCCGAGGCGATCCGGCTCGCGCGCCTGATCCGTGCCCTCATGCCGCAGGACGGCGAGGCGGCCGGTCTGCTGGCGCTGATGCTCCTCACCGAGGCCCGCAGCGCCGCTCGGGTCTCGCCGAGCGGCGAACTGGTCGCCCTCGACGAGCAGGACCGCACGGCCTGGGACGCGGCGCTGATCGCCGAGGGCCACCGGCTGGTGCGCGAGCGCCTGGCCACCGGCGCGCCCCCGGGCCGCTACCAGATCCTCGCGGCGATCAACGCCGTGCACACCTCCGCCCGGGACGTGCAGGACACCGACTGGTCGCAGGTGCTCGCCCTCTACGACCGGCTCGCCCGCCTCGACCCCTCGCCGATCGTCGCCCTCAACCGGGCCATTGCGGTCGCGGAGCTCGGCGGCCCTCAGGTGGCGCTGGCGCTCGTCGACCGCCTCGCCGGCGAGCTGGCCGGCTATCACGCCTACCACGCGACCCGCGCCGACCTCCTGCGTCGGCTGGGCCGCACCCGGCAGGCGTGCGAGGCGTACGACCGGGCGCTCGAGCTCGCCGGAAACACCGCCGAGGCCGCCTACCTCATCCGCCGCCGCGACGAACTGGGGTAGCTGCGCTCCGGGGTGGCCGCGATCGCACCGCCGTGCCGGACCCGGGCGCAGTGGCGCCCGCGCAGCCGGTCCGCGGCTACGGGACGTTCCAGGCGGAGATGACCGGTTGTCCCTGCTCGGTGGCCAGGAAACCGAGGGTGCCGGGATGTGGATGGCCGAGCAGTCGGGCGGCGGACGGATCGAGGCCGAGCCAGCGCACGGCGAGGACGCGCGCCAGATGGCCGTGGGCGACGACGGCCACGTCACCGTCGGCCAGCAGTGGCCGGATCCGGTCCAGCACCGCATCCGTTCGCGCGGCGACCTGGTGGAGCTGCTCGCCGGGATGCGCGGCGTCGCCGGGAACGACGCCGTCCCGCCACAGGTCCCAGCCCGGCCTCGTCTCGCGGATCTGCTCCGCGGTCAGGCCCTCGTAGCCGCCGTAGTCCCACTCCAGCAGGTCGGGATCGGATTCGACTCCGGTGAGGCCCGCCAGTTCGGCCGTCCGCACGGCACGGCTCAGCGGGCTGCTGAACACGGCCGCCGGGCGGAGCTCGGCCAGCCGGGGAGCGAGTGCCTTTGCCGCAGCCTCACCCGTGTCGGTCAGCGGCACGTCGGTGCGGCCGGCGTGCCTGCCCGCCCGGCTCCACTCCGTCTGGCCGTGCCTGATCACCATCAGCTCACCCATGACTCACCCATGGCCGTGGACGATATCTGACGGAGCGTCCGCCCGTTCCGGCGCGGGCCGGAACCGCGCGGCGACGGACCGGCGGACAGACCGGCGGAACGGCGGGCAGACCGGCCGGGGGACAGGCCGGGGGACAGGCCGGCCCACGGGTCAGCCGAGCAGGTCGAGCAGCCGTCGGGCCTGGCGTGCGGCACTCCCGGGCGGGTTGCGCGGCCGCTCCGGGTCGTCGAGCGCGAGCAGGAACAGCCAGACCAGGGCGAGCAGGCGCCGGCAGTCCGTCAGCCGGGCCGCCTCCGCCGGCGCGAGGTCGAGGTGGCGCAGCAGGAGCGGCACGTCCAGGTTCCCGTCCACCCAGCCCGACACGTGCTCGGTGACCTCGGCGATCTCGAAGGCGCGGTCGCTGCGGCCGGAGTCCTCGAAGTCGACCACGCGCACCCGCGTGCCGACGGGCGGTAGAGCACGAGTTCGCCGAGGGCGCGGACGACGAGGAACGCGAAGACGCCGCAGACGGCGTACGCCACGAACAGGGAGGGGCCGGCGTCGGCGAGCCGACCGCCCGCGCCGAGGAAGAGGCCGGTGCCGATGGCGCCGCCGATGGCGATCATGTTGACGTGCCGGGCCTTGAGGGACTTGCTGTAGCCGGTGTCACCGGCGTCGACGTGGCCGGGGGACGGCTGGTGCGTTCCGTCCTCGAGGAGCTGCTCGCTCACGTCTGGGGTCCGCCTTCCGTGGGGGAGTCCGTGCGACGGGGGCGCACGATGTCGGTGAGGGTCGACTCGACGACCTGGAGGTGGTGGGACACGGCCGCCATCGCGTCCTGCTCGGAACCGTCCACCAGCGCCTCGAGGATCGCCCGGGTGCTCGTGGTTGGACTGCTCGCGCCGGCCGCACAGCTCGTTGAGGAAGGCCGACTGGCGGGCCAGGGCGTCCCGGATCTCCTCGATGATCCGGCGGAAGACCGGGTTCTGGGCCGCCTCCGCCAGGGCCAGGTGGAAGAGCGAATCCATGGCGACCCAGGCGGTGGTGTCCGTCTCCCGCTCCATCCGGTCGAGCAGATGGGCCAGGTGGTCGAGGTCCTCGGGGGTGCGGCGCAGGGCCGCGTACCCGGCGACCGGGATCTCGATGTGCCGTCGCACCTCCAGGAGGTCGCTGGCCGCGTAGTCGCCGAAGGTCGGGTCCTCGACGGCGTTGGCGAGGACGAAGGTGCCCTTGCCGGTCTTCGACACCGTCAGTCCCATGGCCTGCAGGGCCCGGAGCGCCTCCCGCAGGACCGGTCGGCTGACCTCCAGGGTGCGGCACAGCTCGGCCTCGGAGGGGAGCTTGTCCCCGACGGCGTACTCACCGCGCTCGATGGCGCTGCGCAGGTGGCCGAAGACCGCTTCCATCGCGCTGACGCGACGGGGAACGGGAGAAGTTCCGGGCGCACGGCAACCCTTTGCCCGGCCCACGACCACTAGGGAGCGGATCCCGGCCGACTCGGGTGCCGGGGTCCGCTCCTGCCTCGTGCACGGCTCGCAAGGAGAACATCCACTCATGAGCAACTCCTCCCACAGCGGACGCCGCGGACGCCACCGCCGCGGCCTGGGCGCGACCGCCCTGGTGCTCGGTGTCCCCAGCTCCACCGGCAAGGGGTCGAGCTGGTCCGGGGTCGACAGCCTGGGCACCGACGCCCAGGTGGTCGCCGACCGCGCCACCACCTTCGACGCGCTGGTCGGCGGCACGCTCCCCCTGGCACCGACGGCGGCGCGACCTTCACCGCCCTCGGCTCGATGCGCTCCGCCTCCGCGCTCGGTTTCGGCAGGGCCGCGCCCGGCGCCGACTACGGCACCGACGGACGCGGTCTCCAGTATGGCGACCCGTCCTGACCCACCGGCCCGCACGGATGCACGCGGCGCTGACGTACAGTCAGCCGAACAGGCGGCGCTGGATCTCCCGCCGGTAGTCCTCCAGCGTCCGGTCGAGGTGCACCACCGTGGCCGCCGCGGCGTCCTCCGGGCGGCCGTCGCGAATGGCCCGGTAGATCGCCTCGTGCTCCTCGACCGCTGCCTCGGCGGCCGCGCCGAGCATGTCGTGGATGCCGATGGCGCTGGACTGCCGCTGCAGGCGGCGGGCGTCGCGGACGGCGCTGAGCAGGAAGGCGTTGTGCGCGGCGGTGGCCACGGCGGTGTGGAAGTCGTCGTCCGCCTGGTTGAACACGTCGACCTGCCCGTGGGCGACCCCGTGCCTGCACTGCTGCGAGGCGACCTCGATGGTCCGCAGCTCGGCGGGGGTGGCGCGGGTGGCCGCGAGGCTGGCGGCGGCGGTCTCCTGGACCTTGCGGAATTCGAAGAGCATCAGGACGTGGTCGAGGTCGACCGGCCGGAAGAAGCCGCCCCAGCGGCTGGTGATGAGCATGCCCTCGTCGTCGGCGACGAACAGGCCGCGCCCCTTGTGGGCCCGGACGCGGCCGAGGGCCGAGAGGATCTTCACGGCCTCCCGCACCACCGCCCGGCTGGTGTTGAGCGTCTTGGCCAGGTCGTGCTCGGTGGGCAGCCGGTCGCCCGGCACCAGGCCCTCCCCGGCGATGAACTCGAGGATCTGCTCCGAGACGATCTCGTAGCCGGGGCGGTAGTCGCGGCGCTCCTCGCCCGAGCCGTTCCCCGCTGCCGCGGCGACGGGAGAGGCCTGCGCAGGCAGGGCGGCCTCGGTCGTGGGCGTGTCGTTCATCGTTCCTGCCTCCGGGATGACGTGCGCGAGGGGCGGCTGATCGCTGTGGAGCGGGCTCATCGTAGCGCAGCCAATCATAAGTCCGACTCATTTGCCAAGACGTAGCAGCGGAGATACGGCGGGCGATAGCGGACAAACCAGAATGTATTGCGCGTAAGTCCGCTGAGGTGGAGCCCCATCGGGCCGAAGTTGTTCTGAATAGGCCTGCGCAAACCCTTGACGCACCTCTCGATAGGGCGGCTAATTTGATCCACCGAGGGCAGCAGCGGACCAGCGGCTCTCGCCCCACCCCCGCCTTCCCGCCCCTGTTTCGGGGCCCCTGCAGTGGAGTCGCTCATGACCGTCAACAAGCCGCTCGCCGGCGAGAAGGCAGTGCCCAGCAAGAGACGAGCGGTGCTGCTGGCCGCCTGCGCAGCCACCCTGGCGATGACCGTGTCCGCGTGCAGCGGCGCGGCTCCGGAGAAGACCAGCAAGGACGGCTTCGCCCAGGCCGCCCAGAGCGACGGGGCAGTGACGGTCTGGGTCGACGCGACCCGCCTGCCTGCCGCGAAGCAGTACCAGGAGCTGCACCCCGAGGTGAAGCTGGACATCGTCACCTACGACGGCGACGCCAACGGGTCGAACTACCTGCAGACCAAGGTCCAGCTGTTCAACCGGACCGGCAAGGGCTGGCCGGACGTCGTCTTCAGCTCGCAGAACAACGAGACCTCCTGGGCGGTCGACGCGGGCTTCGCCGCGCCGCTCGACAAGGGCCTGATCCCGGCGGACACCCTGGGCCAGTTCGCCAGGGGCGCCCACGACGTCTGTACCGTCAACGGCACCGTCTACTGCCTGCGCAACGACCTCTCGCAGGCGGTGCTCTGGTACAACGCGCCGCTGATGAAGCAGTTCGGCTACACCGTCCCGAAGACCTGGGAGGAGTACCAGGCGCTGGGCGAGAAGGTGGCCGCCGAGCACCCGGGCTACCTGGTGGGCGACGCTGGCGACTCCTTCACCCCCGAGATCTACCTCTGGGCGAGCAAGTGCGAGGCCAACCACATCACCGGCCCCAAGGCCGTCACGGCCAACACCGGCGGTGAGAACTGCACCAAGATGGCCAAGCTCATGGACGGCCTGATCAAGAACAAGTCCATGTCCGTCACCGGTGTCTTCAGCACCGACTTCGGCAAGAACGAGGCCGACAAGGTTCTGCTGATGCCCGGCCCGGCGTGGTACGGCGGCGCGGTGTTCAAGGACACCCTGAAGACCCCGGCCAAGACGATCGGGGTGGCTCCGATGCCGCAGTGGCAGGGCGACGCCGCGCCGGCCACCGGCAACGTCGGCGGCGGCACCTGGCTGGTCTCCCAGCACTCCACCCACCTCAAGGCGGCCACGGACTTCCTGAAGTGGGTCACCACCGACAACGCCTACCAGGGTGAGAAGGCCCCGGGCTTCCCGGCGTACGCGCCCGCCGCCGAGAACTGGCTGAAGGCGCAGGCCGCCTCCGGGTACTTCGTGGGTGACCTCGGCGCCCTGAAGGACGCCTCGTCCCAGGTCTGGTCGGGCTGGGGCTCGGGACAGTTCAGCCAGGAGGCGATCTGGGCCGCCACGGTGAAGCCGGGCCTGACCCAGGGTCAGACCATCGTCTCGCTGCTGCCGGCCTGGCAGGACTCGATCGTCAAGCACGCCGAGTCGTTCGGGTACAAGGTTACGAAGTGACGTCCACCGTCTCCGCGGTCGGCTCCGGCC
>NZ_JBHWBW010000408.1:0-7262 GCF_042735675.1 Kitasatospora sp. NPDC059571 | reverse complement strand
CGATGATGGCGTGCGCATTGGTGCCGCTGACGCCGAACGAGGACACGCCCGCGCGGCGGGGGGGGCCCGGGGGGGGCCCCACCCCGGGCCCGGGGAGCCGGCGCACCCCCCCCCGCGCCCCCGCGGGGCCCCCGCGCGTCACGGGCCACCCCGCCGGGCCGCAGGTCAGCGTGGACTTCGGCGACGAGGCCGCGCTGCGCGCCCTGATCGCCAGCACCGCGCGCCGCCACGGCGCCGAGCGGGTGCTGCACCTCGGTGCGGCGGCGCTCGCCCGCCCGGTGGCCGAGACGGCCGAGGCGCTGGGCCTGGCCGCGACCTCCGCCCGGTCCGTCGACGTCCTCAGCGACCCGGCGGCGCTGCGCGCGCTGCTGCGCAGCAACGGTCTCTCCACCGTGCGCTCGGTCCGCGCGGAGAGCGCCGGCCGGGCGGTCGAGCGGGCGGTCGAGGCCGGACTGCCAGTGGTCCTGCGGCCCGCCTCGCCGGGCGCCGGCGCGGGGGCCGAGCTGGTCCGGGACGAGGCCGCGCTCGCCGACTGGCGGTGCCGCGCCGAGCCGGACGGCCCGTACCTGGTCGAGGAGTACCTGGCCGGGCCGCAGTACGGCGTGGAGACCCTCACCGTCGACGGCGCCCACCACGTCCTCGGCATCGCCGCCCGGCAGAGCGCCGGACCGCCCGGCACCCCCGCCGCCGGGCACCTCTTCCCCGCGCCGCTGCCCGAGCGCGACCAGCGGCTGATCCGCTGCACCGTCACCGCCCTGCTGGACCTGGCCGGCTACGAGTTCGGCCCGGCGCACACCACGGTGGTCCTCACCGACCACGGCCCCCGGGTCCTCGGCGTGCGATGTCGCGGCGGCGCGGACCGGATCCCGCTGCTGGTCGAGGTCGCCACCGGCTTCGACCCGGAGGCGGGCCTCTTCGAGGCCCTGGCCGGCCGGCCGGTGCCGCCCGTGCGCGCCCAACGGTACGCCCGGGTCGCCTTCTTCCGGCTGCCGGCCGGCGCCCCCGACCCGGCGGCCGACCTGGCTCGGCTGCGCGCCGTGCCCCACGTGCACGACCTGCAGGCCCCGCCGCCGCCCGGCCGCCCCGGCGACGACCGCGGCCGCGTGGTGGTCCACGCCGCCACCCCGGACGAGGCCGCCGAACGCGTCGCCGCCGTCCTCCGCGAGCTCGGCGCCGAGCCGAGCCCGACCGACCCACGCCTGATGAAAGGACTCGTGCCGTGAGCGCGAACCGCACCGTGCTGCTCGTCGGCGGTACCGACACCCACCTGGAGCGGGCCAAGGCGCTCGGCCTGACCGTCGTCCTGGTCCAGCACCGCGACAAGATCACCGCGTTCCAGACCGGTCTGGCCGACGCCCTGCTGATGGTGGACTACACCGACTGGGACGCCGTCGCCCCGCTGGCCGACGCCGCCCACGCCGTCTGGGGGTTCGCCGCGGTGCTCTCGCTCACCGAGGGCGGCCTGGAGACCGCGGCCCGGCTGAACGACCGCTTCGGCTTCCCCGGCAACGGCCACGAGGTGGTCCGCCGGATGCGCGACAAGGGCCTGATGCGCCGCCACCTGGCCGCCCACGGACGGCTCTCCACCGACTTCGCCGCGGTCACCGACCGGGAGTCGCTGCTCGCCTTCGGCGCCCGGGCCGGCTACCCGTTCATCGTCAAGCCGACCGGCGCCACCGCCAGCTTCGGCCTGCTCAGGGTCGCCGACGCCGCGGACACCGACCGGGTCTGGGAGCGCATCGAGGAGATGCGCGGACGCCGCACCGACCGCGGCTCCACGCTGTTCACCGTCCACGAGTTCCTGATGGAGGCGTACCTCGACGGGCCCGAGTTCAGCGTCGAGTCGTTCAGCTTCGCCGGCCGCCACGTGGTCGTCGCCGTCACCGAGAAGCTGGTCGACGAGGCGCACTTCGCGGAGCTCGGGCACGCCCTGCCGGCCCGCCTCGACGAGGCCGCGCACGCCGCCGTGGTCGCCGCCGTCACCGAGTTCCTCGACGTGATGGGCGTGACCGACGGCCCGACCCACACCGAGCTGCGGCTCGGCCGCCGCGGACCGGCCGTCATCGAGTCGCACACCCGCAACGGCGGCGACCGGATCACCGACCTGGTCGCCGCCGCGTACGGCATCGACCTGGTCCGCTACGGCCTCGGCTGGCCGCTGCGCCTGGTCGAGGAACTGCCGGACCGGCCCGCCGCGGCCGGCGCCGCCTGCATCCGTTTCCTGCGGCCCGAGCCGGGCACCGTCACCGCGGTCTCCGGGCCGGCCGAGCTGGCGCAGCTGCCCGAGGTGCTGGCGGTGCAGGTCACCGTCGCGCCGGGCGACACCGTCCGCCCGCTGCACGACAACTGGGACCGGGTCGGCCACCTCGCCGTGCGGGCCGCCGACACCGACGCGGCCGTCGCCCTGTGCGAGCGGCTGGCCGGCGAGCGGATCCGGATCGAGGTGGCGTCCGAGGCGCTGGTGGGGGCCTCGGCATGACCGTGCTGATCCTGCACCGCGGGGCCTTCGCGGCCAGCCCCTACGAGCGCTGGCTGGAGGGCTACCCGGGCGACGCGGTGCTGCTCGCCTCGCACGAGCAGTTGGCCGTCCACGGCGAGGAACTCCCCGCTCCGGGCGGGCGGTTCCGGCACGTGGAGGCGCTCCCGGACTACGACACCGGCCCGGGCGTCGAGCGCCGCGCCGCCGAACTCGTCGAGCGGTACGGGGTGCGCCGGATCGTCGCGCTGCAGGAGCGCGACATCGCCCGCTCGGCGGCCCTGCGCGAGCGCTACGGCCTCCCCGGCCAGCGGCCGGACACCGTCGGCATCTACCGCGACAAGTGGGCGATGAAGGAGGCCGCCCGGGCCGCCGGGATCCCGGTCGCCCGGTACGCGCTGCTGCGCGGCCCCGAGGACCTGGCGGAGTTCGCCGCCGAGCACGGCCTGCCGGTCGTGGTGAAGCCGAGGGCCGGCGCCGCCTCCATCGGCCTGGAGATCCTGCGGACCGGGCCGGAGCTCGCCGGCTACCTGGCCCGCGCCGACCTGTCGGCCGGCGCCGACGGCGAACCGGGCTGGCTGGCCGAATCGTACGTGCCCGGGTCCATGCACCACATCGACGGCACCGTGCTGGACGGCCGGATCGTCTCGCTCTGGCCGTCCCAGTACCGGTACGCGCTGGCCGACTTCGGCACCGACCGCAGCGGCCGCAAGGACGTCGCGCTCGACCCGGCGGACCCGTTGGCGGCCCGGCTGGTCGAGTTCGGCGAGCGGGTGCTCGACGCCTTCGGCGGACCGGAGCACTTCGCCTTCCACATCGAGGTGTTCGTCACCCCGGACGGCGAGCTGGTGCTGTGCGAGGCCGCCTGCCGGGCCGGCGGCGCGGGCATCCGCGACGTGCACCGGGTGCTCTTCGGCTTCGACCCGGCGGAGGTCCAGGTGCGCCGGCAGCTGGGGCTGGGGGCGGACGAGCTCCCGGCGGGGCGGCTGGCGCCGGGCCGGCTCGGCGGGCAGCTGCTGCTGATGCGCCGGCCCGGCACGGTGCACGCCGTCCCGACCGGGGTGGAGCGCTTCCCCTGGGTGGTCAAGCACACCCTGTTCGCGGCGGTCGGCGACCGCCTCGAAGCGGCCCGGCACTCCTCGGACTTCCTGGCCGCGTTCGTGGTCGCCGCGCCCGACCGCGCGACCCTGGACGCCCGGCTCGCCGAGCTCGACGCCTGGTGCCAGGAGGGCTTCGACATCCGCTGACCGGGCCCCGGCAGGTGACCGCCCGGCCGCCGGCTCGTTGGGCAGGCCATGAACAAGCCGAACCGCCTCCTCGCCGGGCTCGCCCTCTCCGGAGCGGCCTTCGCCGCCGTCCTCGGGGCGAGCCCCGCCCAGGCCGCCTCCGAGCCGGGCCTCGACACCGTCGCCGACATGGGCCAGCCCGGCGGCCTGCTGGGTGCCACCGCCTTCACCGCCACCGGCCTGCTGACCGGTGTGCAGCCGAAGATCCCCGACCCGCAGACCTTCGTCGAGCAGGCCAAGCAGCAGAAGGCCGAACAGGACGCCAAGGCCGCCCAGGGCCACTGACGGGGCGTCAGCGCCGCCGGTCGGTCAGGCCGGCTCGTCGACCTCGGCGACGCCGGTGATCCGGTGCAGGGCGAAGGTGCGGACCTCGTCCGACAGGTGGTCGAACGCCGTCACGTACCCGCCCTCCACCTTCACCGGGTCGACCACGCGCTGCGAGGCCAGCCCCTCGGCGTTGATGTAACCGATCCACATCCGCTCGCCCAGCAGCACCGCGGTCTGCAGTGCGGCCAGGGTGTCGGCGGCGGCCGTCCGCGGCAGCTGCCGCAGGTCCGTCCGGGCCGGGCCGGACTGCCGCACGCCCGCGGCCGGCCCGGCCACCGTCTCCCGGCGCACCGCGGTGGCCGCCCGGTCGCCCGCCCGGATCGCCTTCACCGCCGCCCCGAGCAGCGCGTCGTCCGGCCGCGCCGGGCCGTCCGGCACCGGCACCGGCGCCGTCCGCGGCGGGGTCCGCCGGCTGTCCGGGCGGGTGATCACCACATCGCCCTCCGCGGACTCGGCGGCCGGCGCGTAGCCCATCGTCCGCAGCACCGAGAGCAGCGTCTCCGGCGGCGCCTGGGCGGCCAGCACGGTCGGCGCCAGCAGCCGCAGCCGCAGCTCGACCGACCGCCGGTCGGCCAGCACCTCCGCCAGCAGCGCGGTGTCGTCGCACCGCAGGTACGAGGAGGCCCCGCCGACCCGCAGCACGCCGTGCCGGCGGGCGATGTCGTCGATCAGGTAGCTGAGCGGCTGCGGCACCGGCGTCCGCGAGTGCTGCTCCAGGAAGGCGCGCAGGTCCGCGGCCGTCCGCCCGGCGTCCAGCGCCCGGCGCACCGACTCGGTGGTGAACCGGTAGACCGTCGCGCCGCCCTTGGACTCGATGTCCGCGCAGAGCGCGAGCGCGTGGGCGAGCGGGGTGAGCAGCGGACCAGGGGCGATCGCCGTCAGGTCGGGCTGCAGGATGACGTGGTCGAGCGGCTGCGGCAGCAGCGGGGCCAGCGACGGCGTCGGGTCGTCACCGTGCAGCAGCAGCCGGGCCGGGCCGCAGAGCGCGCCGCGCCCGGTGAAGCCGAGCAGCTCGGCCTCCTGCAGGGTCCACTCGACGAGGTGGCTGCGCAGGTCGCGGCCGTCCGGCGCGGTGCCGCCGCCGCGCAGCGGGCGCTGCCAGCGCAGCACCGGCCCGAGCGCCTCCGGGCCGGCCGCGGTGCCCGGCGGCAGGCCGGCCAGCAGCCCCAGCACCCCCCGGCGGACCGAGGGGGCCAGCGTGCGGTCGAGCTCCGGGCCGAGCGCGGCCCGCGGCCGGCCCTTGCTGTCGGTGCTGCCGGTGAGCCCGGCCACCCGGGTCGCCGCCAGCCAGCTCTCCGCCAGCCGGGCCCAGCGCTCCGCGGTCGGCTGCTGGAGCCAGGTGTCGTACGCGGGGGTCGGCGCCCAGCGCTCGTCCGCCTCGCCGTCCGGGGCGAGCAGGCCGGCGGCGTAGGCGAGTTCCAGCCAGAAGGCGGCGATCTGCTCGGAGCAGTCCAGGGTGAGCGCGGCCCGCTTGAGGTCGCGGACGCCGAGGCCGCCGGCCCGCAGGGTGGGCGGCGACTGCAGGCTCCAGGCGTCGAGCAGCTCCTCGACGGTGCGCACGGCGGTGTGCGCCTGGCCCGCGGCGGTGGTGTCGACCGTCCGCGGGTCGCGCTCGGTGACCGGCGTCGGGGCCGGCGGGGCGGGCTCGACCGTCCGGTGGCTGCGCCCGCCGCGCAGGTGCAGGGCCAGTTCGCGGGGGAGCACCGCGCTCTCCGGGCCGGAGGGCAGCAGCATGCCGCGGGCCAGCAGCCAGTCGGTGGGGGACTGCGCGCGGTCGGCGGTGACCTGCCGGGCGGCGTCCGGCAGGGTGCCGGTGGGCGGGCCCCAGACCAGCCGGTCGAGCAGGGCGAGGGCCTGCGGCGGGGCCTCGGCCAGCAGCGCCGCGCAGCGGGTCCGGTCGGCGAACAGCGCGGCCAGCGCCGCCACCGCGCTCACCGGATCGGGGGTGGCGGGCAGTCCGGCGCCGGCCAGCAGCTCCTGGAGCCTGGCCGGGGACATCCCGGTGGTGGCCTCGGCGACGGTCGGGCCCAGGCCCGTCCGGCCGGGGTTGGCGGCGCTGGGCGCCAGCGCCTCGCGGACCGCGAGGACCAGCCGCAGTCCGGAGTCCGGGCCCCAGAGCAGCGCCTGGGCGCGCAGTTCGGCGAGCGCGCCGGGCAGCGCGGCGGTGATCGCGGCCCGGTCGGCCGGATCCGCCTGCGGGTGCGGCTTGACCCGGGCCGGGCCCGCCAGCAGCGAGCGGACGGTCTGTTCGGGGCTGCCGTCGGGCGCCGCGGCCAGTGCCTCGGCGACCTGGAGGGTGAACCGGTCCAGCCGCTCCAGGGCGCGCAGCGCGGAGGCCCGGCCGGAGAGCCGCGCGGAGAGCTGGGTGAGGTCGGTCGGCACCGGGTTCAGCAGGTCGGGCCGGGCCCGCAGCAGGGCGGCCAGCTCCGCGTCGCCGCGCGCGCGGAGCTCCTCGGCGAGGGTACGGGGGGCGCCGGCCCGGCTGCGGGACGGCCGGCTCTGCTGCGTGGTCATCCGACCCAGGTTAGTCGGCCCGGGTGACCGGAGCCCAGGGCCGGCGCCCGCCGGTCCGGTCCGGTGGCGGCGGGTGCCGCGGCGCGCGGCCGAAGGGCTCGCGCGGGCGGGCCGGCACTGGGTAGCGTCGGCAGTCGGCGGGCCGGTGAGCGAGCAGGGGTGCGGGCGATGGCGGACGGCGGGGCGGCGGACGGCGGGGCGGCGGGCGGTTCGGACCGCGCCGGGGCGAAGCCGGACGGCGCGGCGAAGCGCGGCGGCGGCGAGTGGTGGCGGTCGGCCGGGCCGTGGAAGGCCCTGGGCGCACCGCGCGGGCCGGTCGACGACGGCGCTGCGGACGAGCCGGGCGTGTACGTGCCCGAGCCGGCGCAGGACACGGGGGCCGAGGTGCCCGGCGGGCGGCAGGACGCGCCGCCCGGCAGCGGCCCGGCGCAGGCCCCTGGCGGGCCGGGCGGCGGCCCGGACACGGCGCTCGGCGCGGCCGCGCGCCCGGGGGCCGGACTGACCTTCCCCGGCTGGGACACCGTCCACCTGGAGTACCTGGAGCCCGAGCCGCGGACCGACTCCGGGAACGCCCCCGCAGCGGTGCCGGCGCCGCGCACGGAGGCGGAGCCCGAGCCCGCGGAGCCGGCCGCCCCCGGGCTGCGCGGCCGGTTCGGCCG
>NZ_JBHWBW010000407.1:0-7270 GCF_042735675.1 Kitasatospora sp. NPDC059571 | reverse complement strand
GCGGGGGGGTGTGCCTGGTGTGTCTCGCGGGCGGCGCCCCCACTTGTATATAGGGGGGGGGCCCGCGGGGGGGGCGCGGGGGGGGGCCCCCCCCCCCGGGGGGGGGGGGGCGCCGGGCGTGCGGTCAGAGGACCTTGGACAGGAAGGACCTGGTCCGCTCGTGCTGCGGGTTGGTGAGCACGTCGCGGGGGTTGCCGGACTCGATGACCACACCGCCGTCCATGAACACCAGGGCGTCGCCGACCTCGCGGGCGAAGCCCATCTCGTGGGTGACCACGATCATCGTCATGCCGTCCTCGGCGAGGCCGCGCATGACGTCGAGGACCTCGCCGACCAGCTCCGGGTCGAGCGCCGAGGTGGGCTCGTCGAAGAGCATCAGCTTGGGCTGCATGGCCAGCGCCCGGGCGATGGCCACGCGCTGCTGCTGGCCGCCGGAGAGCTGGGACGGGTAGTTCTTCGCCTTCTCGGCCAGGCCGACCCGCTCCAGCAGCGCCATCCCGCGTTCCTTGGCCGCGGCCCTGGACTCGCCCTTGACCTGCACCGGCGCCTCGATGACGTTCTCCAGGGCGGTCATGTGCGGGAACAGGTTGAAGTGCTGGAACACCATGCCGATGTCGCGCCGCTGCAGCGCGACCTCGCTGTCCTTGAGCTCGTAGAGCCGGTCGCCCTTCTGCCGGTAGCCCACCAGGTCGCCGTCGACGTACAGCCGGCCGGCGTTGATCTTCTCCAGGTGGTTGATGCAGCGCAGGAAGGTCGACTTGCCGGAACCGGACGGTCCGACCAGCACGAACACCTCGCCGGTGCGCACCTCCAGGTCGATGCCCTTGAGCACCGGGACCAGGCCGTACGACTTGTGCACCTGCTCGGCCCGGACCATCAGGCCGCCCGACTCCGCCGGGATCTTGGTCGGGTCGCTCATACGTGACCCCCTCCTTCGAGGCCCGGGACCACGTCGTGCTCGGTCGGGCGCGGGGTGCGTCCGCCGAACAGGCCGCGCAGCCGCTGCAGCGGGGTGGGCGGCAGCGTGCGGTTGGCGCCGCGCGCGTAGTGCCGCTCGATGTAGTACTGCCCGATGGTGAGGATCGAGGTCATGAACAGGTACCAGGCGCTCACCGCGATCAGGACCGGGATGGTCTGGAAGGTGCGGGAGTAGATGTTGTGGCCGGCCTGGAAGAGCTCCTCCAGGGCGATGACGCTCGCCAGCGACGAGGTCTTCAGCATCGAGATGGTCTCGTTGCCGGTCGGCGGGATGATCACCCGCATCGCCTGCGGCAGCACGATCCGGCGCATGGTGGTGAACTGGCTCATGCCGAGCGCGTGCGCCGCCTCGGTCTGGCCCTCGCTGACCGACTGCAGGCCGCCGCGGACGATCTCCGCCATGTACGCGGCCTCGTTCAGGCCGAGACCGAGCAGGGCCGCGACGAAGACCGGGATCAGCGTGTTGGTCGAGCCGGACACGAAGTCCGGGCCGAACGGGATGCCGATCGACAGCTTCGGCCAGATCGCGGCCAGGAAGTTCCAGAACACCAGCTGCACGATGACCGGGGTGCCGCGGAAGACCCAGATGTAGACCCAGGCGACGCCGGACAGCAGCGGGTTGGGGGAGAGCCGCATGACGGCGAGGACGATGCCGCCGACCACGCCCATCACCATGGCGAGGGCGGTCAGTTCGAGGGTGACGACGACGCCGTGCAGGATCTGGTCGTTGAACAGGGTGTCGCCGACGACACTCCATTCGAAGGCCGGGTTGGTGACCAGGGCGTGGATGAGCATCGCCGCGAGGACCGCGACGACGATCATTCCCGCCCAGCGTCCGGGGTGGCGGACCGGGACGGCCTTGATGGTCTCAGGCCGTCCCGGGGTCACCTGCCCCTGATCGGTGGGGTTCACGTTGAGTAGCCTCAGGGGGTCGGGGTGGCGGAGGTCAGCTCTGTGCGGCGTTGATCTGGGACGTGGTGACCGCGCCGGCGGAGACACCCCACTTGTCGAGGATCGACTTGTACGTGCCGTCGGCGATCAGCGACTGCACGGCGCCCTGGACGGCCTTGCTGAGGTCCGAGCCCTTGGCCACGACGATGCCGTACGGCGCGCTGTCGTAGGTCTCGCCGACCTTCTCCAGCTGGCCGTTGGTCTGCTTCAGCGCGTAGTCGACGACCGGGGAGTCGGCCATCATGGCCTGGTCGCGCCCGGCCACCACGGCCTGGGTGACGTCGGTCTGCAGCGAGAACTTGTCGCCGTCGCCCGGGATGGTCGGCTTGCCGGCCTTGGTGCAGTCCGGGTTGCGGGTGTCCTTGATCTCGTCGGCCTGGGTGGTGCCGGTCTGGACCGCCACCTTCTTGCCGCAGAGGTCCTTGGCGTCGATCTTGTCGGGGTTGCCCTTCTTGACCGCGACGGCGCTGCCGGCGGTGAAGTAGGTGACCATGTCGACCGTCTGCTCGCGCTCCTTCGTGTCGGTGAAGGAGCTCATGCCGAGCTGGTACTTCTTGGCGGCGATACCCGGGATGATCGAGGTGAAGTCGGCGTTCTGCACGTCGGCCTTCAGACCGAGCTTGGCGGCGATGGCGTTGGCCAGGTCGACGTCCATGCCGACGATGTTGCCCTTGTCGTCCTTGAACTCGTTCGGCGCGTAGGACGCGTCCGCGGCGACGACCAGCTTGCCGCCGGACTTGACGTCGGCGGGCACCAGCGCGGCCAGCGACGGGTCGGCCGAGGCCGCCTTGACGGTGGCGGTCGGGTTCGCGGCGCCGGAACCGGAGGCGGAGGACGAGCCGGAGCTGCTGCACGCGGTGAGCATCAGGGTTCCGGCTGCGAGTGCGGCGCCTGCCGCGACGATGCGGGGGCGCAGGGTGCGAGCGGTCATGAGGGGGATCTCCTCCTGGGGGAGAGACGGGCGGAGCGCCCCGCCGGGGGGACGGCGGTGCACCGGTTGTGCGGCCGTGCACACCTCGTCGTGCGCCTGCCGTGCCGGTCGTTCACTTGTTCGGGTCATCCGGGTCGTGCCTTCGCCACCCTCCGCCGAGATGGCGAATGATCGAACCGCCTCGACCAGTGGCTTTCTGCGATTCGAGTTGTGGGAATCCTGCCACTCACGGAGGGTGAACGGGTCGTGTTTCAGATCAAAATCGGATAACAAGGGGCTATGCCGTCCGCTATTCGGACGAATTCCGACCCAGTGTCACCCTCCGTATAAGTATGCAGACTTAGTTGTCGGCACCGGCGGAGGCCGGTGCCCGGAGCGTCGGGTCCCGGTGCGGTGCCGGTCCCGCACGGCGCCCGTCCCGGTACGGCTCAGAAGCCGCCGTTGACCACGGCGCTCTGCACGGCGGCGGCCGAGACGCCCCACTTGGCGAGGATGGTGTCGTACTCGCCGTCGCGGATCATCTGGTTGATCGCCTTCACCAGCGCGTCGCGCAGGTCCGTGTTGTCCTTGGCCACCGCGATGCCGTACGGCGCGGGCTGCAGCTGGGGGCCGGCCACCTCGAACTTGCTGCCGCCCGGGCCGCCCTTGGACGCGAGGTAGGCGGCCACCGGGAGGTCGTTCATGTCGGCGTCGGCGTGCCCGGCCGCCACCTCGGCCAGTGCCTGGGTGTCGTTCTCGAAGAGCTTCACGGTGAGCGGCTTGTGGCTGCGGGCGCAGGCCGCGGTCTGCCGGTCGACGATGTCCGCCTGGGTGGTGCCGCGCTGGATCGCCACGGTGTTCCCGCACAGGTCGTCCAGCTTGGCGATCTTGGCCGGGTTGCCCTTGGGGACCAGGATCGAGGTGCCGACGATCAGGTAGTCGACGAAGTCGACGCCCGGGTTGACCTGCTTGCCGTCGGCGTCCGTGCCGTCGCGCCGGGTGCGGTTGTCGGTCATCGCGGACATCACCGCGTCGAACTCCTTGGCCTGGAGCCCGGGGATGGCCTTGTCGAACGCGGTGTCCTCGAACTCCACCTTGACCCCGAGCCGCTTGCCGATCGCCTGGGCGAGGTCCGGGTCGATCCCGGTCGCCGCGCCGTCCTGGCCCTTGAACTCCACCGGCGCGTAGTTGATGTCCGAGGCGATCTTCAGCACGCCCGCGTCCCGGATCTTGGCGGGCAGCTTGTCGTGGAGGCTCTCGCTGCTCACCTTCGGGGCGGTGCTGCCGCACGCGGTCAGGGCGAGGGCGCCGACGGCGAACGCGGCGGCTGCGGTGACGGCGCGGGCGGGTATCGGGGCGGTGGCGTGCATGCGGACGTCCTCCTGGGGGAGCGGGGTGGAACGGTGCGCCGGCGGGCTCGGCGGGGGGCCCGGATGCTGGACGGTTCGTGTTCGCGGGGGCTGCACAACTGTCCGAATGCCGGTGCGGGAATTGTGATCCTCCCATCCCTCCCTCCTGTCCGAGGTCGCGGGTATGTCAGAATCTGGTATCGGGTGACCCCCGACGAAACGAAGGCAGACCGCCGGCTCCGCCGCTCCCAATCGAGCGGTGCGGTGCCGGGGTGCGCAGGACCGGAAGTCGACGACGCCGACTCTGGATCCGATGCACCAGCTCCCCTCCGCGTCTGCGTTCACTCCTGCGGGTGTGCGAACGAACGCGTCGTTGCCGCCGCCGGCCGTCGTGGGGACCACCCGGTGTCCGGTCCGTCAAGCGCCGCAACGGGGTGAACGGTGCGCGACGAGGACAGAAAGGCACAGGTGCGGTGCCTTCGTCCCGCCTAGGCTCGGCGGTGGCTGTCACTGTCCGGCTCGTACGGATGAGCCTGGGCACGACCGGAAGCACAGCGCAGACAATCCAAAAACCCTCATTCGAGGGCGCAGCCCGGCGGCCGCGCCCCGACCCCACTCCGGGTACGCGAAGCGGCGTACCCGGGTGTCGCCGTCCTTCGGCGCCGCTACGGGGTCGCCACGACCGTCGGCCACCGCGTCCTCGCTGATCAATTGACGAAGAGGTCAACGTGGCAGCGGAGATCATCCACCCCAACACGCAGGACACCGACGATCCGGTCGACGCCGTCTTCGCGCTCCACCGCGGCGGCAAGATGGAGGTCCGGGCCACCGTTCCGGTGCGCGACGCGGACGACCTGTCCCTCGCCTACACCCCGGGTGTCGCCCGGGTCTGCACCGCCATCGCCGAGCAGCCCGAGCTGGTGAACGACTACACCTGGAAGGCCAACACGGTCGCGGTCGTCACCGACGGCACCGCGGTGCTGGGCCTGGGCGACATCGGCCCCGAGGCGTCGCTGCCCGTGATGGAGGGCAAGGCGATCCTGTTCAAGCAGTTCGGCGGCGTGGACGCCGTTCCGATCGCGCTGGCCTGCACCGACGTGGACGAGATCGTCGAGACGGTCGTCCGGCTCGCGCCGTCCTTCGGCGGCGTCAACCTGGAGGACATCTCCGCGCCGCGCTGCTTCGAGATCGAGCGCCGGCTCCAGGACGCCCTGGACATCCCGATCTTCCACGACGACCAGCACGGCACCGCGATCGTCACCACCGCCGCCCTGTGGAACGCCGCCAAGGTCAGCGGCCGCGAGATCGGCAGCCTGCGCGCCGTGATCTCCGGCGCCGGCGCGGCCGGCATCGCGATCGCCAAGATGCTGGTCGCGGCCGGCATCGGCGACGTGGCCGTCTGCGACCGCCGCGGCGTCGTGTACGAGGGCCGCGGCGACCTGACCGACGTCAAGGCCGAGATCGCCGCGCTCACCAACCGGACGGGCATCAAGGGCTCGCTCGCCGACGCGCTGGCCGGCGCGGACGTCTTCATCGGCGTCTCCGGCGGCACCGTCCCCGAGGAGGTCGTCGCCACCATGGCCGAGGGCTGCTTCGTCTTCGCGATGGCCAACCCCAACCCGGAGATCCACCCCGAGGTCGCGCACAAGTACGCGGCCGTGGTCGCCACCGGCCGCAGCGACTTCCCCAACCAGATCAACAACGTGCTCGCCTTCCCCGGCATCTTCGCCGGCGCCCTCTCCGTCCGGGCCACCCGGATCACCGAGGGCATGAAGCTCGCCGCCGCCAAGGCGCTCGCCGCGGTCGTCGCGGACGAGCTGACGCCGCAGAAGGTGATCCCGTCGCCGTTCGACGAGCGGGTCGCCCCCGCCGTCACCAAGGCCGTGGCCGAGGCCGCCCGGGCCGAGGGCGTCGCACGCCGGTAGCACACCCGGCGGGGCCCGGGACACGCGGTGGAGGTCACATCCGCGCGTGGTACCGGGCCCCGGGCGTGCGCGGCTATCGTCCGGACCATGTTTGCCGCCTACGCCGCACGTATCGACGCCGACGACCCGCTGAGCGCGCTGGAACTCGGCGAGCTGCCGGAGCCCGCCGCCCGTGAGGGCTGGACCACCGTCACGGTCCGCGCCGCCACCCTGAACCACCACGACCTGTGGTCGCTGCGCGGCGTCGGCCTGCCCGCCGAGCGACTGCCGATGATCCTGGGCTGCGACGCGGCCGGCGTCGACGAGCACGGCAACGAGGTGGTCATCCACTCCGTCATCGGCCAGAGCGGGCACGGCGTCGGGCCGACCGAGCCGCGCTCCATCCTCACCGAGCGCTACCAGGGCACCTTCGCGCAGCAGGTGGCCGTCCCCACCTGGAACCTGCTGCCCAAGCCGGCCGAGCTCTCCTTCGAGGAGGCCGCCTGCCTGCCGACCGCCTGGCTGACGGCCTACCGGATGCTGTTCACCAACGCCGGCGTCAAGCCCGGCGACACCGTGCTCGTCCAGGGCGCCGGCGGCGGCGTCTCCACCGCACTGGTGGTCCTCGCCAAGGCCGCGGGCCTGCGGGTCTGGGTCACCGGCCGGGACGAGGCCAAGCGGGCCCGGGCCGTGGAGCTCGGCGCGGACGCCGCCTTCGAGAGCGGCGCCCGGCTCCCCGAGCGGGTCGACGCCGTGATGGAGACCGTCGGCGCCGCCACCTGGTCGCACTCCGTCAAGTCGCTGCGCCCCGGCGGCACCATCGTCATCTCGGGTGCCACCTCCGGCCCGAGCCCGAAGGCCGCCGAGCTGAACCGGATCTTCTTCCTGGAGCTCAAGGTGGTCGGCTCCACCATGGGCACCAAGGAGGAGCTGGCCGGCCTGCTCGCGCTCTGCGCCAATACCGGCGTCCGCCCGGTGATCGACTCCGTGCTGCCGCTCACCGAGGCCCGCGACGGCTTCGCCCGCCTCGCCAAGGGCGACGTCTTCGGCAAGATCGTGCTGACCCCGTGAGCGTGCAGGCCCCCTGACACAGCGGTGGGCCCCCGGGACGAGGGACGACCAGGGGACCCCGCGCGAGTGAAACAAGAGGCGCGGCCCCGAGAGGTAAAACACAAAAA
>NZ_JBHWBW010000406.1:0-7272 GCF_042735675.1 Kitasatospora sp. NPDC059571 | reverse complement strand
CGCGCGCGCGCGGGGGGGCCCCCGCGCGCGGGGGCGCCCCCGCCCGCGGGGTCCTTCCTGCGATCGCTCGCGCCCCGCACGGCGCAGCCGCCGCGGACCGCCGCGCTCCCGGCCCGGCGGCCGGTGCCGCCTACTGCGGCAGGCGCAGGCCCGCGACGAGGAGGCCCACCAGTCGGCGCGCGTCGTAGCCGGGGTTGTTGTACGCGCCGATGCAGAGGTTCCCGACGCCGCGCATGAGCGTGTAGGCGTCCAGGTCGGAGCGGATCCCGCCGGCGGCGGCCGCGGCTTCGATCAGACCGGCGCAGACCGGCACCAGCCGGTCGACGAAGTAGGCGTGCAGCGCGTCGAAGTCGGCATTGTCGGACTGCAGTACGGCGGCGAGGCCGTGCTTGGTGACCAGGAAGTCGACGAAGAGGTCGATCCACTGCCCCAGTGCGGCGTACGGGGTCTCGGCGGTCGCGAGCAGTGCCGGTCCGGCCTCGGCGCAGGCCTCCACCTGGTGCCGGTAGACGGCGATGATCAGATCCGCCCGCGTCGGGAAGTGGCGATAGATCGTGCCGGTGCCGACGCCGGCCTCGGCCGCGATGTCGCGCACCGGCGCCTCGACGCCCGACCTGACGAAGACCGCGGCGGCCGCGTCGAGCAGGGCCCCCTCGTTGCGCCGGGCGTCCGCCCGCTTGGGCCGGGCGGTACGCCCGGCCTCCCCGTCGCCGCCGTTCACCGCGCCGCCTCTCCGCTGCCGTCCTTGCTAAACGGAACAGCGTTCCGTATCGTTAGTGGAACAACGTTCCGTTTGCCCATGATGCCAGAGCACCGGGCCGACGACCAGCAACGTCCCCCCAGCACGCCCTCATTCGCACGAGGAGACACGGTCATGCAGTACCGCACGATGGGCCCCACCGGTGTTCGGGTCAGCACCCTCGCGCTCGGCGCGATGAACTTCGGCGCGATCGGACGCACCACCCAGGACGAGGCCACCGCCATCGTCGATGCCGCCCTCGAGGCCGGGATCAACCTCATCGACACCGCCGACATGTACAGCAGCGGCGAGTCGGAGGAGATGGTCGGCAAGGCCATCGCCGGCCGCCGCGACGACATCGTGCTGGCCACCAAGGCAGGCATGCCGATGGGCGAGGAGCTCAACCACCAGGGCAGTTCGCGCCGCTGGCTGGTCACCGAACTGGAGAACAGCCTGCGCCGCCTCGGCGTCGACCACGTCGACCTCTACCAGATCCACCGGTGGGACCCGCGCACCACCGACGAGGAGACGCTGTCGGCCCTGACCGACCTCCGGCGCGCGGGGAAGATCCGCTCCTTCGGCTCCTCGACGTTCCCGGCGTACCGCATCGTCCAGGCCCAGTGGGCCGCCCGGGAGCACCACCTCGGCCGCTACGTCACCGAGCAGCCCAGCTACTCCGTCCTGCAGCGCGGCATCGAGACCCACGTCCTGCCGGTGACCGCCGAGTACGGGCTCGGCGTCCTGGCGTGGAGCCCGCTGGCCTCGGGCTGGCTGTCGGGCGCGGTCCGCCGGGGCCGGGAGATCACCACCAACCGCTCGGCGCTCCTGCCGCAGCGCTTCGACCCCGCCGTCCCGTCCAACCGCGCCAGGCTCGACGCCGTCGAACGGCTCGCCGGGGTCGCCGACGAGGCCGGCCTGACGATGATCCAGCTCGCGCTCGGCTTCGTGACCGCGCACCCCGCCGTGACCAGCGCGCTGATCGGCCCCCGCACCCTGGACCACCTGCACGCGCAGCTCGCCGCGGCGGACACCGTGCTCCCGGCCGACGTGCTCGATGCGATCGACGCCGTCGTCGCACCCGGCACCGACCTCGCCCCGCACGAGAAGTTCGACACCCCGCCGGCCCTGCTCGACCCCTCGCTGCGCCGCCGTTGACGATCCGCCAGGACGTCGGCACCACCACCGGCGGTGGCGCAGCGGCCCGAGGACGATGTCGGGGGATCTGCGTACACTGACGGCCATGGCATGCCGCATCAGTGAGCTGGTCATCGACGCCGCCGACCCGGAGCTGCTCGCCGGGTTCTGGAGCGGGGTCCTCGGCTACGTCGAGCTCGGCCGGGAGGACGACGGAAGCATCGAGATCGGCCCTGCCGATGCCGGCTTCGGCGGGCCGCAGCCCACCCTGGTCATCAGCCCCAGCAGTGACCCGCGGAGCGGGAAGCTCCGGCTGCACATCGACGTCAGCGCCACCGACCGCGACCAGGACGCCGAACTGGAGCGGCTGCTCGCACTCGGCGCCCGGCCGGCCGACGTCGGCCAGACCGGCCAGGAGAGCTGGCACGTCCTGGCCGACCCGGAGGGCAACGAGTTCTGCCTGCTGCGCGCGCGGATCCGGCCCGTCTGACCGGTCGTCGCGCAAGCGCGCCCCGGCCGGCCGGGAGGGCGCGGCCGCCCTCCCGGAGGCGTCGGTGCGGTCAGCCGCCCATCAGGGTGTTGAACTCGCCGTAGTCGACGGCGTCGGTGAGGCTCGTGTAGGTGCCGGTGGCGGCGAGTTCCGCGGCGACCCGGCGGACGACGGCGTAGGCCGCCTCCGCGACGGAGGAGCCGAGGCTGACGCGGGCCACGCCGAGCTTCGAGAGGTCGGCCACGGAGGGGGCCCCGGGGCCCGCCAGGATGTTGACGGGGGCCGGGATGCCGTCGGCCAGCGCGGCGACCGTCCCGGGCTCGGTGACGCCGGGGACGAAGATGCCGCTGGCGCCGGCGTCGAGGTAGGCCCGGGCGCGGTCCAGGGTCTCCTTGAGGCGGGTCTCCTCGGTGCCGACGGCCCGGAGGTAGGTGTCGATGCGGGCGTTGATGTAGAGCGGGACACCGGCCTCGTCCGCCGCCCGGCGGGCGGCGGCGATCCGCTCGGCCTGCTCGTCCGCGGACCGCAGGCCGGGGCTGCCGTCGGCCGGGGCGTCCTCGATGTTGATGCCGACGGCGCCGGCCGCGATCACCTGCGCGACGGTGTCGGCGACCTCGGAGGGGGTGGCGCCGAAGCCGCTCTCGATGTCGGCGGTGACGGGCACGGAGACGGCGTCCACCACGCGGGCGATCAGTGCGACGGCCTGGTCGCGGTCGAGGTGGTTGCCGTCCGCGGCGCCCAGGCCCCAGGCGACACCGGCGCTGGTGGTGGCGATCGCCCTGGCCCCGGAGGCCTCGACGAGGCGGGCGCTGGCCGCGTCCCAGGCGTTGGCAAGGGCCAGTGGCGCCGCGGCGTCGTGGAGCGAGTGGAACAGTTGTGCATTGCGGTGCTGTGCAGTCATGGCGGCATTGAATCAGCGACAACAGGCGGACCGCTGGCAGTATTGCGACACTGCCGTTGGCCCGGTACGAAGGGCTCCCTCCGGTTCCGAACAGTCGGTCGAGTCGGACCGCCGGGGCCTTTGTTCGGGCGCTGCTCAAAACCGGTTGTTCTGCCGTACCGCACCCGGGTTTTGAGTATGCTCGCCGCGTGCATATCAACAGGGAGCTATGCATCCGAGCCGTGCGCTCCAAGGACGCCCGTTTCGACGGCCTCTTCTACACCGCCGTAGTGACCACGCGGATCTACTGCCGTCCCAGCTGTCCCGGAGTGCCGCCCAAGGACGAGAACATGACGTTCTATCCGAACGCGGCCGCCGCCCAGCAGGCGGGGTTCCGGGCGTGCAAACGCTGTCGGCCGGACGCGAGCCCGGGCTCGCCGCGGTGGAACGAGCGGGCCGACCTGGTGGCCAGGGCGATGCGCCTGATCGCCGACGGCGTCGTCGACCGCGGCGGGGTCTCCGAGCTGGCCGCCCGGCTCGGCTACAGCGTCCGGCAGATCCAGCGGCAGCTGCTGGCCGAGGTCGGGGCCGGCCCGGTCGCCCTGGCAAGAGCCCAACGCGCGCAGACCGCACGCCTGTTGATCGAGACCAGCGCCCTCCCGATGGCCGAGGTCGCATTCGCCGCCGGGTTCTCCAGCATCCGCAGCTTCAACGAGACGGTCCGCCAGGTCTTCGCGCTCGCCCCGACCGAGTTACGCAGCCGCCCCTCGGGGCCGGCCCCGGACGCGGCGAAGGGCGCCCTGACCCTGCGGCTGCCGTTCCGGGAACCGCTGACGCCGGGCAACCTGTTCGGGCACCTCGTCGCCACCGCGGTTCCCGGGGTGGAGGAGTGGCGCGACGGCGCCTACCGGCGCACCCTGCGGCTGCCGCACGGCCCGGGCGTCGTCTCCCTGCGCCCGATGCCCGACCACATCCAGTGCCGTCTCGCGCTCGCCGACCTCCGCGACCTGTCCACCGCGATCAGCCGGTGCCGGTGGCTGCTCGATCTGGACGCCGACCCGGTCGCGGTGGACGAACTTCTCTGCCAGGACGAGGCGTTGGCGCCGCACGTTCGCAAGGAGCCCGGCCGCCGGGTGCCCCGGACGGTGGACGGGGCGGAGTTCGCGGTCCGCGCGGTGCTCGGCCAGCAGGTGTCGACGGCCGCGGCCCGCACCCTCGCCGGGCGCCTGGTGGCCGAGCACGGCGAGCCCTTCGACGACCGCGAGGGCGGCCTCACTCACCTCTTCCCGACCCCGCAGGCGCTGACCGCGCTGGACCCGGAGCGCCTCGCGCTCCCCCGCGCCCGGCGCACCACGCTGACCACCCTGGTCACGGCGCTGGCCGACGGGGAGCTCGACCTCTCGGCGGGCGGCGACTGGGAGCAGACCCGCAGCCGGCTCGGCGCACTGCCCGGCGCCGGCCCCTGGACGGTGGAGACCGTCGCCATGCGGGCGCTCGGGGACCCGGACGCCTTCGTGCCCACCGACCTCGGGGTCCGCGAGGCCGCCCGGCGCCTCGGCCTGCCGGCGACGCCCGCCGCACTGGCCGCCCGCGCCGCCTCCTGGCGGCCCTGGCGCGCCTACGCCGTGCAGTACCTGTGGGCGACCGGGGACCATCCGGCCAACCGGCTGCCCGGTGACCAGGCTCCGGCGCACCCTGCGCACGGCCGTCGCGCCGCGCACCGGGCGGGCGCCACCGGCCCCGGGGAGCGCTGAGCGCCCCATGTCGCCGACCTGGTTCACCGTGGTCACCCCGCTGCCCACCGGCCCCATGAGCATCGCGGTCACCGCGCAGGGTGTGCTGGCGGCGGCCTTCACGCCCGCCGAGCGCGCGGCCCTGCCGCCCGGTCCGGAGCTGCCCGATCCGGCGTCCGACCGCCGGGCGGTGGCGGTGCGCACCCGCCTGGACGAGTACTTCGCCGGCCGCCGCAGGGCGCTGGACCTGCCGGTCGACTGGGGCCTGACGGGCGGCGTGCAGCGGACCGTCCTGACCGCCCTGCACCGCGAGGTCGGTTTCGGACGGACCATCAGTTATGGTGAACTCGCCGACCTCAGTGGCGCGTTCGCGTCAGAACGGGAATCGCGCGGGCTCGCCGCCCGGGCGGTCGGCTCGATCATCGGCTCCAATCCGCTCTCCCTGCTGGTGCCCACCCACCGCGTGGTGGCGGCCGGGGGTCTCGGCGGATTCGGCGGCGGCGACGACGGCATGGCCGCGAAGCGCTGGCTGCTGACCCTGGAAGGCCATCTGGAGCCGACCCTCGACTGGTCGGCTCCCTGAGCAAGGTCCGGGCGACCCCCGTCGCCCGGTGATCCCTCGGCCGTACCCGCCCGAACCCGGGGCGCCGTACGCCGCAGCTCTACGCGCGCAGCTCGCCGGGCTGTGCGTCTCCCTGCCCCGCCGGACAACCCGGCCCGGGGCGGACCGGACGAGTCAACCGCCGCTCCCGACCGGGGCGCGCGGACGATGGGGGAGCCCAATGGGACGGCCCGAGAAGCCGCTGAACCTGGCAGCCGATCCGATCACGATGTTCGCCCGCGACCTGAGAGAGCTGCGCCGCCGCGCGGGCAATCCGAGCTACCGCGACATGTCGAAGGTCGCGCTGTTCTCGCCGTCCGTGCTCTCCAGCGCCGCCAGCGGGCACCAGCCGCCCACGCTGCAGGTCACCCTGGGATTCGTGGACGCGTGCGGCGGCGACCGGGCGGAGTGGAAGGCCCGGTGGGGCGCGGCGTTCCTGGGCGGTGACCGCGGGGAGCGGGGCAGGCCGGCCGAGCCGGCGGAGGCGTCCGGCGACCGCTGGCCGTCGTCACCGGAACTGCCCGGGGCGACCGACGGGTTCGGCCTGGCCGGGCCCTCGGCGGTGCTGCCGGTGCCGGCCCAGCTCCCGTTATGCCCGAGGTACTTCGTCGGCCGAAGAACGGAGTTGAGGCAGGCCTGGCGGGCGCCGGCGGCGCCGGCGGACGTGATCGAACCGCTGGTGGTGACCGGGCCGGTCGGGGTCGGCAAGACGGCGTTCGCGCTGAAGGTGGCGCACGACCTCGCCGCGCGCTTCCCGGACGGGCAGCTGTACGCGGACCTGGAGGCGACCGATTCGCATGCGGTGATGCTCGGCTTCCTTCGGGCACTCGGGGTGCCGATCCGGCAGGCCACCGGGGGCCCGGGGCACCTGACCGGCCTCTACCGGTCGCTGCTGGCCCGGCGCCGGATCCTGGTGGTGCTGGACAACGTGCGCGACGAACGGCAGATCAGGCCGCTGCTGACCTCCACGACCTGCAGCATGACGCTGATCTCCAGCCGCAACCGGCTGCTGGGGGTGGACGAGGTGCGGCGGATCGCGCTGGACGTGCTGCCGCCGCCGACGGCGCTCGACCTGGTGGCCGCCTGGGTGGGGCGCGAGCGGGTGGAGGCCGAACGGGCCGCCTGCGACCGGCTGGTGGAGCTCTGCGACCTGCTGCCGCTGGCGCTGAACATCGTGGCACGCCGGCTGGCCGCCCAGCCCGGCCGCTCGATCGGCGCCCTGCTGGACCAACTCACCACGGAGGGGAGCCTGCTGGGGCTGCTGCGGATCGGCGACGTGAGCCTGCGCAGCCGGATGGCGCGGGCGTACGAGCTGCTCGACAACTCGGCCCGCACCGCGCTGTGGCACCTGGCGTCGGTGGACTCCCCGACCGGCGAGAAGCTCGCCGAGCTGCTGGAGTGCGGGGTCGGGGAGGCCGAGGACGTCCTGGAGGAACTCGTCGACAGCGGACTGGTGGTGGACACCGCCGGGGTCGGCCAGGGCTACGCCGTGCCCGGGCTGTGCCTGGCGTTCGTCGCGGAGCAGTCCGGCGCGGCGGGCGGGCGGGCGCGGCCCGAGGCCGTGCTGCACATGCCGGAGGCATGACCCCCCGGGGGGGGGGGGGGGGGCCCGGGGGGGGGCCGCCCCCGCCGGGAACTCGGCGGGCCCCCCCCCGAGAGGGTGTTGTGGGTATGGTGGTGATCGCGGGGCACTAT
>NZ_JBHWBW010000405.1:0-7308 GCF_042735675.1 Kitasatospora sp. NPDC059571 | reverse complement strand
GGGGGTGATGGGGGGGGGGGGGGCTGGGGGGCGCGCGCGCTGGTGGGTGGCCGCGCCGGCGGGGGCGCGCCCCCCCCCCGCGGGGGCCCCCAACCCCCCGCGTCCGGACGAGTCGGGCGATAATCGGACCCGTGGACGAACAGAGGACCCCGCAGACCGCACCCGCCGCCGGCCCTGCCCCGGAGCCGATCCGCTGGTTCGGCACCGGCTGGGTCGAGCACGACGGCGGCTACCGGCTGCGCCGGGTGCTGGTACCGATCGGTGCGCTGCTGTGCACCCTGGCCGGCGCACTGCTGCTGCGGTTCGCGGTCGCCGGCGTCGGCATGTCGGACGCCGGCGGCTTCGTGAACGTGCTGCTCGTCGCCGCGATCGCGATCTGCACCTGCCTGTCCGCGATGCGGATGTGGAAGGTGCTCACCGAGGGCCGGGACAGCCTCAGCGGCTGGATGGCCGAGGACCGCTCGCTCGGCGCGGTCTGGCTGATCGGCGGTGTCGGCGCCCTCGCCGTGTACTTCTTCCGCAGCCTGGTCGAGGCCCCGGGCGAGGCCGTCCACCGCGCCGCGTACGAGCAGGCCGTGCAGCGCCACGAACGGCGCCGGGCCGAGCGCGGCGGCCGGCGCCGCCGGTAGCGGCCCGCCCTCGGCCCGCTGCCGCGGGCTCAGTGCGCGGCCAGCGCCCGCTCCAGGTCGGCGCAGAGGTCCGCCGGGTCCTCCAGGCCGACCGACAGGCGCAGCAGCCCGGGGTGCGGGCGCGCCTCCGGGGCGACCGGCCGGTGGGTCAGCGAGGCCGGGTGCTGGATCAGCGAGTCCACCCCGCCCAGCGACACCGCGTGGGTGATCAGCCCGCAGCCCGCGGCCGCCCGGGCCGCGGCCTCGTAGCCGCCCCGCAGCGAGAAGGCCAGCACCGATCCGGCGCCCGCCAGCTGCCGCCCGACCAGGCCCTGCGGGTCGCACTCCGGCAGGCCCGGGTAGTACACCCGCTCGACCTCCGGGTGCCCGCCCAGCCAGGCGGCGACCTTGGCCGCCCCGGCGGCCTGGTGGCGCACCCGCAGCGGCAGCGTCTGCAGCCCGCGGTGCAGCAGGTACGCCGCCAGCGGGTGCAGGATGCCGCCGGTCACCGCCCGGACCCGGCGCAGCCGCTCGGCCCACGCGGCGTCGGTGGCGACCACGCCGGCCAGTACGTCGCCGTGCCCGCCGAGGTACTTGGTGGCGCTGTGCAGCACGATCGTCGCCCCGTGCCGCACGGGCTGCTGGAGGACGGGGGTGGCGAAGGTGTTGTCGACCAGCAGCGGCACGGTGCCGCACTGCTCGGCGAGCGCCGCCAGGTCGACCAGCTCCAGCGTCGGGTTGGCCGGGGTCTCCACCACCACCAGGCCGGTGTCCGGCCGCAGGGCGCCGGCCACCTCCTCCGCCCGGGCCCAGGTCACCTCGGTGCCCAGCAGCCCGGTCGCCAGCACGTGGTCGGTGCCGCCGTACAGCGGGCGGACGGCCACCACGTGCCCGCGCCCCTCGGCGCGGGCGGCCAGCAGGCAGGCGCTGAGCGCCGCCATGCCGGAGCCGAACGCCACCGCCTGCTCGCACTCCTCGAGCTCCGCCAGCGCCTGCTCGAAGCGGGCCGTGGTGGGGTTCCACAGCCGCTGGTAGACGGCGCTGCCACCGTCCGGGAGCAGCCCGCCGGTCGCCAGCGCCTCGTAGCTGTCGCCTCCCGCCTCGACCCCGGGGAGCGGGTTGGTGGTGGACAGGTCGATCGGCGGCACGTGCACGCCCAGCCCGCGCAGGTCGGCGCGGCCGGCGTGCACCGCCCGGGTGTCGGGGTGGGCGGCGGCAGTGTCGGGGTGCGGCATGGGTGGCCTCCTCAACGGGGGGTGTGGGGGTGCGCCCATGCTCGAAGCAGTGGCGGCTGCCGGGCCAGCGATCGGAAGAAGATTCGACTACCCGCCGGTAGGTCTTGCGGATGTTCGGGACGGCGGCCGAAGGTGGCCCCCGTGCCGAAGAATCCGCAGCCCACCCTGGCCCCCGTCGACCGCGCCATCCTGCGGCTGCTGGCCGCGGACGCCCGGATGCCCAACAACGCCATCGCCGAGGCGGTCGGCATCGCACCCTCGACCTGCCTCGGCCGGATCCGGGCGCTGCGCGAGCGCGGGGTGATCCGCGGCTTCCATGCCGACGTCGACCCCGCCGCGGCGGGCCTCGGCATCCAGGCGATGATCGCCGTCCGGCTGCACGCCCACACCACCGAGCAGATCCGCAGCTTCGCCGGCGGGATCCCGCGGCTGCCCGGCGTGGTGGCGGCGTACCACCTGGCCGGCGCCGACGACTACCTGCTGCACGTCGCGGTCGCCGACACCGACGCCCTGCGGGACTTCGTCCTCCAGCACCTCACCGCCCACCCGGCCGTCCAGCACACCGAGACCAGCCTCATCTTCGGCCACGTCCGCGGCGCCGCCCCGGCCGCCGCCGACTGACCGGCTTTAATCGCACGACACCGGCCACCGGCTCCCGCTAGCGTTCGCGGTCGTCCGCACCAAGCGAACGCCTGTCCTTCCACGGGAAGAAGTCTGTGAACCTCGATTTCAGCGCCGAGCCCCTGTTCTCCTGGTACGTCGTGCTGCTGTTCGTCAGCGGCATCGCCATGATCGGCATCGGTGCCGTCAACTTCGGCGGCCTGAGCACGGGCTGGCGCATCTTCAACGCCGTCGCGGGTGCCGGCTTCGTCGGCTACGCCTTCTACCTCGCCTTCATCTTCGAGGGTGGCTCGTACATCCTCTTCTTCAAGGCGTTCATCCTGCCGGTGCTGATGGTGATCAACTTCGTCCGCTCGCTGGCGAACCGCCGCCAGGCGGCCGCCCCGGTGCCGTACGCCCGGTCCCCGTACGCCCAGGCCCCGCAGGCCGCGGCCCCGACGGCTCCCGCCGCTGCGGCCCGGGCCGAGCCGGCCGCCGGCTCCGGGCCGGTCCAGGTCGGCTGACCGCCGCACCGGCGGGACCGCGACAGCGCCGAGGCGGCGCCGACTCCGGGGATTCCCGGGGGCGGCGCCGCCTCCGCGCACGCGGGTTCAGCTGCGGGAGAGGGCGTCGCAGCCCTCGTGCCGATCCAGCGGCTTGCTGTGGTCGTACGGGTCGAGGGTCGCCGGGCCGCTCGGTGTGGCGCTGCCCCGAAACTGGGGGAATCCCGGCTGCAGGAAGCCGGTGTACGAGCCGCACACGTTGTTGCCGAACGAGGCCAGCGAGTGGGACACGAAGAGCTTGCCGCGCTGCACGTGGTACTTCGCCGGGTCGTAGAAGCGGAAGTCCAGCTCCCGGCGGACGATCTCGCGCTCCACGGTGGGCGCGTCCGCCGTGTCGTTCCAGGCGACCGGCCGGGCCGTTCCGGCGCCGCCCGGGGTCGCGGGTGCCCGGCCGGCGTCCGGCCCGGGGCGTACGGCGTAGACGTACGTGTAGTCGGTGTGCACCACCACGCCGCGCTCGCCGTCGCCCTCGAACGTCACCCGGCCCTGGACCTTGACGGTGTCGGTCACCGGCACCGCGACCCGCGGGTCGAAGCGGCTGAGCCAGACCGTCGGGTCGGAGTCCTTGGCCGGGTGCGCCAGGTCCTGCTCCATCCGCTCCCGCTCCTTGCGGTCCATCAGGTCGAGCGCCGCCTGCGGCGTGGAGCCGGCCAGCGTCCTCGGGTCGACCGAGGTGAGCACCAGGAAGGTCCGCACCGCCGAGAGCTGCGCGGCGACCTCGCTCCGGGAGAACACCCCGACCGCCTCGGCGTCGGGGACGGTGATCGCCTCCGCCCCGGCCGGCCAGGCGTCCGCGGGCGAGCCGGCCCACGGGTGCTCGGCGGTCGGCGTGTCCGGGGCGACACCGGGCGGCGCGGCCGTCGGCGCCACGCTCTCGGGCCCGACCGGCGGCAGCGCGGACGACCGGGGGCCGGCGTCCGGCCACCCCAGGCTCAGCAGGAAGAGCACCGAGGCGGCGGAGACGGCCACCGCGAGCACCGTCACCCACCGCTGCCGGCGCCGGCCGCCGCCGGGGGAGTCCACCCGCTTCGCCCGCCGCCCGAACCGGCTGCGCCGGATCTGCGGCACGTCCGCCGGAGCCCGCCAGGACTCGCTCTGCGGCGGGTTGTGCTTCCACCGGGCGGCCAGCATCCGGGCCCGCCCGGACTGCTCCCGCACGGGCGCGGCGCGGATGAAGTCCTCGTCCAGGACGAGGCCGTCGAAGGGGTCGCCCTGGGGCTGAGCAGGGTCGTCGAGTGTCGGCACGCGCGACAGTATGCAGACGACCGCGGGCACCGCCGCGGGCGGGTGCCCGGGCGGTGTCCGCGCGGTGATCGTTCGGTACGGGTTTCCCGTGATTCGTCCGTCAGCCGCGCCTGCGCGCCGCCTTCACCGAGCCGACCACGCCCGCGACGGCGAGCAGCAGACCGGCCGGCAGCAGTGAGGTGAACAGCGCCCCGATCAGCCCCGAACTGCCGAGCAGCGTCATCGCCAGGGTGTTCAGCACCCAGAGCGCGCCGGCCGCCGGCAGCGCCGACTGCCAGGGGTGGGCGTCGGCCCAGCGCTGCAGCCGGCCGTCCCCGTCGTCCTTGCGCAACCGCCCTCCGACGGTGCCCACCAGGAAGAAGAAGAACAGGCCCAGGCCGACGGGGCCGGCCAGGATGTCCATGGACCAGTGGCCCGTGACGACGTCCACCCCGAGCGCCGCACCGCCGACCACCGCGCCGACGGCCGCGGCGGTCCGCCAGGGCCCCAGGGTCGCCGCCGCGACGGCAACCTGACGGTTCTCACTCCGCGACAAATCTCCGTGTCCCATGGCTCCACGGTGCGCCTGTCCGGCCCTGGAAATCCATAGGGGCCAACCCCGAGATTCCCCCGAGCGCGCGACGCCCGGCGTGCTTCCCGCGGGCTGCCGGGCACCGGGGCCGGGCCGTGGCAGCATGGCCGACGACCACCGGCCCCCGCAGAGCAGGGAGCACGCCCATGGGCCTCGGCTGGACGGTGCACGGGGACGGCCGCACGCCCGCACCGGGCGAGGTCGTCCGTCCCGGTGAGCGGCTCAGCTGGCCGCGGACGGCCGGGCTGGGCGCCCAGCACGTCGTCGCGATGTTCGGCGCGACCTTCGTCGCCCCGGTGCTGATGGGGCTGGACCCAAACCTCGCGGTGATGCTCAGCGGCATCGCCACCATGCTGTTCCTGCTGGCCACCCGGGGCCGGATCCCCAGCTACCTCGGCAGCAGCCTGGCCTTCGTCGGGGTCGCCGCCTCGATCCGGGCGGCCGGCGGCGGCACCGCGACGGTGACCGGGGCGATGCTGGTGGTCGGCGGGGTGCTCTTCGTGGTGGGCCTGGCGGTCCACGGGCTGGGCGCCCGGGTGGTCCACGCGGTGCTGCCGCCGGTGGTCACCGGCGCGGTCGTGATGATCATCGGCTTCAACCTGGCGCCGGTGGTGGCCACCACGTACTGGCCGCAGGACCAGTGGATCGCCTTGCTGACCATGGCGTTCACGCTCAGCGCGATGGTGGTCGCCCGCGGCTTCGTGGCGCGGATCGCGGTCTTCCTCGGCCTGGTCTTCGGGTACGCGGCCTCCTGGGTGGCGGACCGGCTGTTCGGACGGATCCACTCCCCGGACGCCTCCGGGCAGGTCACCGACCACTGGCGGGTGGACCTGTCGGCCGTGCGGCACGCCGACTGGTTCGGCTTCCCCTCGCTGCACGGCCCGGAGTTCAAGGGCTCGGCGGTGCTGCTGGCGCTGCCGGTGGTGATCGCCCTGATCGCGGAGAACGCGGGCCACGTGAAGGCGGTGGCCGAGATGACCGGGGACGACCTCGACCCGGACCTCGGCCGGGCGATCGCGGCGGACGGCGCCGCGAGCGTGCTCGCCACCGCGGCGGGCGGGCCCGCCACCACCACGTACGCGGAGAACATCGGCGTCATGGCGGCCACCCGGGTGTACTCCACGGCGGCCTACCTGTGCGCGGCGGTGTTCGCGGTGCTGTTCGGCCTCTGCCCGAAGTTCGGGGCGGTGGTGGCCGCCGTGCCCGGCGGGGTGCTCGGCGGTATCACGGTGGTGCTCTACGGCATGATCGGCCTGCTCGGCGCGAAGATCTGGAACGAGAACCGGGTCGACCTCGGCAACCCGCTCAACCTGGTGCCGACCGCGGCCGGGATCATCATCGGCATCGGCGGGGTGTCGCTGAGGTTCACCGAGGACTTCACCCTCGACGGCATCCCGCTGGGCACCCTGGTGACCATCGTCGGCTACCACGGCCTGCGGTTCTTCGCCCCGGCGCACCTGAAGGCGCCGCCCGTGCCGAAGACCGCCGGGGGACCGGGGGATGACGGTGCGCCAGGCCTTGGGCATCGCGCGTAGACTCCGCGCGTAGAGTTTGCTTGACCCGCATGGTTACCCGCCCGTACGTTCATCCCCGCATCGTGCGCGCCGGGCCTGCGGGGGGCGAACCGCGCCCTCCCCGCCCGGCGGCAGAAGGGGGCAGAACCACATGCTCAGGAAGACCCTCGGGAACGGCTCGAAGACCCTCGTGACCCTCGCGGTCGGCGTGGTCGTCGGCGGCGCGGTGGCCGGCGGCGGCCTCGCGGTCGCGGACGCCAAGGCCCCGCGCAGCGACCGCCAGATCACCAACATGACCAACGAGGTCAGCGACATCAAGGCGTACTACGGCGACACCGTCGACGCCAAGGGCGAGCACTGGCCGTCGGAGACCAGCAACTACGCCAAGCAGGTCGCGGGGATCGAGAAGGACGCCAAGCAGTACCTGCAGGCCCGGGCCCGGCACGAGCACGGCAAGAAGAAGGCCATCGTGCTCGACGTGGACGACACCTCGCTGTCGACCTACAACTACGAGCTGGAGACGACCTTCGTCTACAACCCGGTCAGCAACGCCCAGTACATCGCCACCAAGACCATGCCGGCCGTGTTCGGCATGAACACCCTGGCGACCTGGGCCGAGCAGCAGGGCTACACGGTCTTCTACGTCACCGGCCGCCCCGAGGCGCAGCGCACCTACACCGCCGCCAACCTGGCCGCGGTCGGCTTCCCCGCCGCGGACGCCTCGCACCTGTACCTGAAGAACAAGGAGAACCCGCCGGCGTACCTGGCCTGCGGCGCCACCTGCACCACCATCGAGTACAAGTCCGGTACCCGCGCCCACATCGAGAGCCTCGGCTACCAGATCGTCGCCGACTTCGGCGACCAGTACAGCGACCTCTCGGGCGGCCACTCCGGCAAGACGTTCAAGATCCCGAACCCGATGTACTACCTCCCCTGATCCCCGCGCTGCGGCGGGCGCGCCGACCCGCGCCC
>NZ_JBHWBW010000404.1:0-7317 GCF_042735675.1 Kitasatospora sp. NPDC059571 | reverse complement strand
GCCCCGGGGCGGTCCGCCGAGAGCCCGTCGGCCAGCTCGGCGGCGCGCGCCGCGGCGGCCTGCCGCCCGGCCGCCCCCCCGGCGCAATCCGCCCCGGTCTCGGCGCGCAGGGGGCGCCGCGGGGGCGCGGCGGCCCGCGCCCCGGACCGGCTCAGGCCCAGTCGGTGCCGGTCAGCCGCTCGTACGCCTCGACGTACTTGGCCCGGCTGCGCTCGACGATGTCGGCGGGCAGCTCCGGCGGCGGCTCCTCGCTGCGGCGGTCCCAGCCGGAGGCCGGCGAGGAGAGCCAGTCCCGGATGAACTGCTTGTCGAACGAGGGCTGGGCCCGGCCCGGCTGCCACTGGTCGGCCGGCCAGAACCGGGAGGAGTCCGGGGTCAGCACCTCGTCGCCGATCACCAGCTCGCCGTCGAGCAGGCCGAACTCGAACTTGGTGTCGGCCAGGATGATGCCGCGCTCGCGCGCGATGTCCCGGGCCCGCGAGTAGACGGCCAGCGTGGTCTGCCGCAGGGTGGCGGCGAGCTCGGGGCCGAGCCGGCGGGCGGTCTCCTCGTAGGGCACGTTCTCGTCGTGCTCGCCGACCTCGGCCTTGAGCGCCGGGGTGTAGATCGGGGCGGGCAGCTCGGAGCCGTCGTCCAGGCCCTCGGGCAGCGCGATCCCGCAGACGGTGCGGTCGGTCCGGTACTCCTCCAGGCCGGAGCCGGCCAGGTAGCCGCGGGCGACGCACTCCACCGGCACCATGTCGAGGCTGCGGCAGATCAGCGTGCGGCCGGCCCAGTCGGCGGGCGCGCCGGCCGGCAGCTCGGTGGAGAGCACGTGGTTGGGCACCAGGTCGGCGATCCGCTCGAACCACCAGAGCGACAGCTGGGTGAGGATCCGGCCCTTGTCGGGGATCTCGTTGGGCAGCACCCAGTCGAAGGCCGAGGTGCGGTCGCTGGCCACCATGACCAGCTCGCCGTTCTCGGCGCGGTACAGGTCGCGCACCTTGCCGGTGTGCAGGTGGACCAGGCCTGGCACCTGGACGGGCTCGGGCTTGGTGACAAATCCGCTCAAGGTCGTCTCGTCCTCAGGAAGGGGGCTGTGGGGCCGAGTCTTTCACGAGCCCGCCCGCCCCTCCTTGCAGAGGTGGTCGAGCAGGTTCGCGGTGGCCCGCTGGATCCGGCCGTCGGTGTGGCCGGGGCGGTCGAGCGCCGGCGACCAGGCGAACGTCCCGGCGGCGAAGACGTACGCACCGCTCGGCGCGCGGTACAGCGAGGTCTGCTGGTGGCGCAGCCGCCCGCCGGAGTCCCGGTACGGCGAGTGGGCCAGCAGGGTGCGCTCGGTGTGCGCGGGCAGCGGGACCCGCGGGTGGTAGTGGTCGGCCTCGCCGGCGACCAGTCCGGGCACCTCGTCGCCCTCGTGCAGACCGGTGCCGGCCCACAGCCAGTGGCCGGTGTTGCGGGCGATCAGCGGCGCCGCGACCGGCACGCTGCCGGCGTACTGGACGCCGAGCAGCTGCTGCTCCGGCTCCCCGGCGTCGCGCCACAGCGCGCCCGCGGTGCCCGGCAGCCCGGCGGCCGGGCTGCCAGGCGGGACCTTCTGGCGCTTGCGGCAGTTCAGCAGCCGGTCCGGCTCGCCGGACGGTCCTGCGGTCAACTCGACCCGCCAGTACAGGGTGTTGGCGGACAGGAAGACCAGCGAGGTGCCGTCGTCCCGGGCCCGCTCGACCGCCCGGCGCATCGGCTCCGACCAGTACTCGTCGTGCCCGGGGAAGACCATCGCCCGGTGCCGGGACGGGTCGACCAACCCGGCGTGCAGGTCGGTGGCGTTGGTGTAGGCGAGGTCGTAGCCGTAGCGCTCGGCCCACCGGATGAAGTCGTAGGCGTGGCCGACGTGCAGCGGCAGCCCCGCGCCGGCGTGCGGCCGGTCGAAGGAGACCGTGACCGCCGCCTCCGACTCGCCGACCAGCCGGCCCTCGCCGTCCCACGCGTGGTAGAGGCTGGCCCCGGTGCGGCCGTCCTCCGGGAAGAGGTTGTAGGCCTGCCAGGTCACGTCGGGCAGGACGAGCAGCAGCTCCGGCGGCCGCGCCTGCACCGCGTCGCGCACGGTGAACGGGACGTGGCTGCGGTGCCGGTTGTCCGCGGTGGTGAGCACGGCGACGTAGGCGCCGGGGCGCCAGTCCGCCGGCACCTGCAGGCGCCAGGACTGCCACCACAGGTGGCAGGAGACCGTCCGGCCGACGACCATCGGCGGCGCCTGGGCGATCCCGGAGATCAGCGGACTGGAGGTCACCTGCCGGGCGCCGTCGCCGCCGTAGTGGCCGATCCGGTAGACGTCCACGGTGAACTGGCGGGGCGGGTTGACCGTGACCCGGAAGTCCACCGAGCCGCCCGGACGGACCACGCCCGCCGAGGCGAAGCCCTTGATCTGCTGGAGGACGTCGTCGGCATTGGCCGGGGAGCCGACCGGCGGTGCGGGCGGCGGCGCGGTGAGCGGCTGCTGGCCGGGCGCGTCCACGCTGACGTACCAGGGCACGCCGCCGTCCGCGACGTACTGGTCGGGGCTGCGCAGCCACGGCAGCGGCCCCTGGCCGAAGGGGTCGGACACGCCGTGCGCCAGCGTGCCGGACTCCCAGCGGCGGTTGACTTCCGTCCCCACGCGCCCCTCCCACGGTCACCGGCGTCGGACTCGGCCCGCCCCTCCGCAGGTGGCAATTGCCAGGCGGATGTGCGTGCGGTCCAGCACACCACAGGTTGCTGGCGCTGCGTCACCCCACCGTAGCAACTCGTAGGGAGAGTGCCCGATTCGACCCGTTCTGTCACCAACTGCGCACGGGGCGCGCGAGCCGGACGCCCGCCGCCTCCAACCAGCCCCGCAGCGGTGCCTCCTTGCCCAGCTCGACGGCCTGGGCGACCACTGCCGTGAGGTCGACCCGGCGGGTGCCGTCCATCAACAGCACCGGGCCGTCCAGCCAGTCGAGGCCGGGTGCGGCCCGGCCGGCGTCCACCGCGGCCGCGCAGACCATCGCGGTGACGTACTCGGCCAGCAGGTCGCGGCCGGTGCGGGCGGGCGGCAGCACGGTCACCGCCCGGGCGCCTCGCACCAGGTGGGCGGTGAGCGCGGCCGCCAGCGGCTCGCTCTCCCCCGCGGCGAGCCGGGCGAGCAGCCGGGCCAGCGGAGGCTCAGCCCCGCCCCGGGCGGGGCGGCCGCCCGGGCCGTCCAGCACCGCGGCGAGCGACCCGGCCTTCTCCCGCCAGCCGCGCTCCACCACCTCCACCGGGTAGTCGACCCAGTCCAGCGGGTGCCAGCCGTCTGGCGGGGTCTCGTGCAGCAGCGCGGCGGCGAGCAGCGACACCTCGGCGTCCATGCGGCCGGGCTCCTCCAGCAGGTCGCAGGCGGGCCGGTCGCCGAGCCGGGTCTCGTAACCGTCGGCGAGGCGGTCGCGGCGGGCCAGCTCGGTGAGCGCGGCGACCACGCCGGCGTTCAGGTGCTCGGGGTGGCGGCCGAGCCGCCAGGCCGGCAGGGCGACCCGGGTGAGCAGCCGGTCCCAGCCGGCGTAGGCCAGGCCGACCTGCTCCTGGGCGGCGATCCGCAGCCCGTAGTCGACCGCCCTGGCCTGCTCGGAGGCCCAGGCCGCGGCCGAGCGCTCCAGCTCCGCGGCGTGCTCCCGGCAGGCCCCGAGGAGCGCCCGGTTGACCCGGTCGACCAGGGCGGCCGGCCCGCGGCGGGGCGCCCCGAGTGCGGCGTCCAGGCTCCGCACGAAGCGCCGGGCGGCCGCGATCTCCGGGTCGGCGGCGGCGGCCGTGCCGGCCACCACCGGGGCCAGCAGCGCACGCAGCTCACCGGCCCGCATCCACCAGAGGAACGGCGAGCCGACCACCAGCACCGGCGCGGGGTGCGGGACCCCGCGCCGCACGGCGTGGGTCTCCTCCAGCCAGCTGTCGCAGTCCGGGGTGAGGGCGACCGCCGAGGGCGCGGGCACCTCCAGCCGCTCGGCGAGCTCGGCCAGCAGCCGGTAGAGCTCGGGGGCCTCGGCCGCGGCCACCGGGACGGCCGGCACGACCGGTGGGACGGCGGTGCGGTGCGAGCGCCGGACGGCCCAGGCCAGCGCCAGGGACAGCACGGCGACCGCGGCCACCGCCCAGCGGATCGCGTCCCACCCGGCGGCGTCCGGCGCGCCGGGCGCGCCGATCCGGCCGGTGAACCGCCCGGCGAAGAGCACCACGGCCAGGGCTGCGGGCAGTGCGGCGGCCGCCAGCGCCCAGCCGCGGATCCGCAGCAGGGCCTGAGCGTGCGCGCGTGCGGCGTCGACAGCGGCCATCGGCGCGGCACCCCCTTCGGAGCGCTCGGACGACGACACGACCGAAGATCGACGGATCAACGGCCGGGGCGTCCGAGCCGACTCGAAATGATCAGTTTCCGACCGGGAGACGGCGGCAGCCGGACCCGGTTGTGCATCCTGCATGGCACTTCTGACAGTTTTGACGCCCTCGTGCAGATAGGTGTTCCGGATCGGGCCGCTTTCCACCCTTCCTGGTGACAGCGCACACGAACCGGACGCCCCCAGCATCCCCCCGGGACGGTCGCACCACCCGGCGGCGGCGTCGATGGCGCCGCCGGGCTGCGGCGATCCTGCGCACCCTACGACCGGATCCGGTGCCGCGTCAGCCGGATGCCCGATGAGTCACCCGAAGGGCTGGAATCCCGGGCGCGCACGGGCTTTTCGCCCCGTTCCGGGGTCCCCGGAAATGCCCGCGGGCGCTGCGCCCAAGCGGGGCGGACCCCGGGGTGCAGCGCCCGTGGCGGCACGGCGCGGCGGGTGGCTACCCGGCCGCCGTGCGGGCGATGTCGGTGCGGTGGTGCGAGCCCTTCAGCGCGATCCGTCCGACGCCCCGGTAGGCGCGCTCGCGGGCCTCGGCGAGGTCCGTGCCGACCGCGGTCACGGAGAGCACGCGGCCGCCGGCGCTGAGCACCTCGCCGCCGTCCCCGGCCCGGGTGCCGGCGTGCAGCACGTAGGTGTGCTCGTCCACGGCGTCGGCGAGGCCCTCGATCACGTCGCCCGTGCGGGGCGCGGCCGGGTAGCCCTCCGAGGCGATCACCACGGTGACGGCGGCGCCGCCGTCCCAGCGCAGCGGCTCCAGCCCGTCCAGGGTGCCCTCGGCCGCGGCGAGCAGCACACCGGCCAGCGGGGTGCGCAGCCGGGCCAGCACGACCTGGGTCTCCGGGTCGCCGAACCGGGCGTTGAACTCGATCACGCGGGTGCCGCGCGAGGTGAGCGCCAGGCCGGCGTAGAGCAGGCCGGAGAAGGGCGTGCCGCGGCGGCGCAGCTCGTCCACGGTCGGCTGCAGCACCGTCTCCAGCACCTCGGCGACCAGGCCCTCGGGGGCCCAGGGCAGCGGGGAGTAGGCGCCCATGCCGCCGGTGTTCGGGCCCTCGTCGCCGTCCAGGGCGCGCTTGAAGTCCTGCGCGGGCACCAGCGGGAGCACCGTGGTGCCGTCGGTGATCGCGAACAGCGAGACCTCGGGGCCGTCGAGGTACTCCTCGATGACCACGCGCTCGCAGGAGGCGGCGTGCTCCAGCGCGGCGGCGCGGTCGGAGGTGACCACCACGCCCTTGCCGGCCGCCAGGCCGTCGTCCTTGACCACGTAGGGGGCGCCGAAGGCGTCGAGCGCCGCGGCGGCCTCCTCGACGGTGGTGCAGACGTAGGAGCGGGCGGTCGGGACGCCGGCGGCGGCCATCACGTCCTTGGCGAACGCCTTGGAGCCCTCCAGCTTGGCTGCGTCGGCGGAGGGGCCGAAGACCGGGAAACCGGCGTCGCGCAGCGGGTCGGCCACCCCGGCCACCAGCGGCGCCTCCGGGCCGACCACCACCAGGTCGGCGGCCAGCTCGCGGGCCAGCGCGGTGACGGCCGCGCCGTCCAGCTGGTCGACCGGGTGCACCGCGGCCACCTGCGCGATCCCGGCGTTGCCCGGGGCGCAGTGCAGCTCGGTGACGGCGGGATCGAGGGACAGGGAGCGGCACAGGGCGTGTTCGCGGGCGCCGCCGCCGATTACGAGGACCTTCACGCTTGGCAAGGGTAGTCGGTGGCCTGTTCGCACCACTCGGCGGCTGTGGCGAATCCTCCAACCGTGCCGCTTTTCGGCGCATCCGATCTGGAGGATCATCCAAATCAGAGCCTCGGCAATCCCCTCGGAACGGGTCCGGGTCATGTCCGGGGCCCTGCCGCTGCTCGCTCGGAAGAGTGAAATCTCGCCGCCCGGCGAAACTCTCCCACCTCGGCTTCCGGACCCGAATTCGGATAACGATCACTGTCGAAGCGGCCCCACGGTCAGCCATTTGGCGGTAAGAAATGTCGATGGACGAAAACCGGCGTCCCGCCGGGGCACGGCACCATGGGCGGCTCACACCCCCTCACGGAGCCACGTCCGACGGCACATCAGCCCGACGAGCCGTCAGCCAGGCGTCCAGCCAGGACCGCACTGTCACCCCGCCACAGGGAGCCCCACAGGTGAGCCAGCCGGAAATGCAACCCGAGGAGAGTCCCTGGGGCAAGGACGTCGGCGAGGAGGACCAGCCCTCCACCGCCTCCACCGGGCGCACCCCCACCCGCCGGCGGGCCGATCTGAGTGCCCGCCAGTTCCCGCTGGGCGACTGGGGCGAACCGGCCGAGCGGCTGGAGGAGCTGTACCGGTGGTCCGAGGAGCGGGCCGTCGAGGCGATCGAGTGGTACCGCAAGGACCGTATCTGGAAGCGCCGTTGGGCCCGGCTGCTGCGGTTCTCCGCGGCCGTCCTCGCGGTGGGCGGCATCGGCGCACCGCTGCTCTCGCTGACCCGGGTGCTGCCGGACGCCGCCTGGTGGGGCTACGGCGGCCTCGCGCTGTCCGCGGCCTGCCTGGCCGCCGACCGGGGCTTCGGGCTGACCTCCGGCTGGATGCGGGACGTCTCCACCTCCCAGGCGCTGCAGCGCCGGCTGGAGGCGTTCCAGTTCGACTGGGCCTCGGAGTGCGTGCGCGAGGTGCTCGGCCCCACCGAGGGCACCGCGGGCGAGGCGGCCGAGCGCTGCCTGGGCGTGCTGCGGCGCTTCTGCGAGGACGTCTCGGACATGGTCCGCACCGAGACCGCCGAGTGGATGCTGGAGTTCCGGGCCACCATGACCCAGCTGCCCACCCAGGCGCCCGGCGCCTGGGGCGGCCGCACCGAGGGCGGCACGGGCGCGCAGGTGCGGGTGCTGCCCTCGCCGGGCAGCCGGCCCACCATGCCGCGCCAGCGCCCGCCGGAGGGCCCGCTGCGCTGACCGCACCGCACCGCCGGGCCGTGAACGGGACCGGACGTGCCGAGGG
>NZ_JBHWBW010000403.1:0-7347 GCF_042735675.1 Kitasatospora sp. NPDC059571 | reverse complement strand
CCCCGGCGCGGCCCGGCCGCGGGGAGCTGCCGCGGCACGGCGGCCGCGGGCCGCGCCCGAACCGCGCCGGGGCGTACGGTGTCCTCGGTCATCGGCGCCTCCCGGCGCCGGCCGACCGGCCCTGACCAGGCGGCCCGCGCGCCGGCGTGCGATTGGTCACTCGCCGGGGACCTCCGGGCAGGGCTGCTCGACAGCCGGTCCGCCCGCGGGTGAGACTGGTCCGCGCCCCTCGCAACCCCCGCCGTCCGGCCGGGGAGCGCCGCGGGGCGGACCCCTCCCGCCCGAGCCGGCCGGGGGTCAGCCGCGGCCCGGCCGGGGCCGGGGGCGACGGAGGACCGCGGCACCCCACGTGCCGCACGGATGAACAGGAGCTGGGGTGGCCCGCCGCTCGTACGCCAAGTTCGGCAACGCCGACTACGGGATCTGGTACCGCTTCGCGGCTGTCCTGGTGAAGCCGGTGACCAACGCGCTGGCGAGGACGGACTGGCGCGGCTGGGAGCACCTGCCCGAGAAGGGCGGGTTCCTCGCGGTGGTGAACCACAACTCGGTCATCGACCCGGTGTTCTACGCGCACTGGCAGTACAACAGCGGCCGCCCGCCGCGGATACTCGGCAAGTCCCAGCTGTTCTCGGTGCCGTTCATCGGCTTCATGCTCCGCAAGACCGGCCAGATCCCGGTGTTCCGCGAGTCCACCGACGCCGCCGAGGCGTTCCGCGCCGCCATCGACGCCGTCAACGGCGGCCAGTGCGTGCAGTTCTACCCGGAGGGCACGCTCACCCGGGACCCGGAGCTGTGGCCGATGACCGGCAAGAGCGGCGCCGCCCGCGTCGCCCTGATGACCGGCGCCCCGGTCATCCCGGTCGCCCACTGGGGCGCCCACGAGATCATCCCGCCGTACGGCAAGGGCAAGAACAAGTACAACCTCTTCCCGCGGCACAAGGTGACCGTCGCCGCCGGCCCGCCGGTCGACCTGAGCAAGTACCAGGGGCAGGAGCTCACCGCCCAGGTGCTCAGGGACGCCACCGAGGACATCATGGCGGCCATCACCGCCGTCCTGGAGGGCATCCGGGGCGAGCAGGCCCCGGCCGAGCGCTACGACATGCGCAGGGCCGCCCGCGAGCGGGCCGCCGCCGCGGCCGCCAAGGGCGAGCGCGCCAAGTCCAACGGCACCGCCGAGGAGATCTCCGAGTGACCCGCTGCGCCGTCTTCGGAACGGGTTCCTGGGGAACCGCCTTCGCGATGATCCTGGCCGACGCCGGCTGCGAGGTGGTCCTCTGGGGCCGCCGCGCCGAGCTCGTCGAGGCGATCGACCGGACCAAGACCAACCCCGACTACCTGCCGGACCTCGTCCTGCCCGACTCCATCCGGGCCACCACCGACGCCGCCACGGCGCTGGCCGGCGCCGACTTCGCGGTGCTCGCGGTGCCCTCGCAGACGCTGCGCGCCAACCTGGCCGAGTGGGCGCCGCTGATCGAGCCGCAGACCGTGCTGGTCAGCCTGATGAAGGGCATCGAACTCGGCACGGTCAAGCGGATGAGCGAGGTGATCCAGGAGGTCGCCGGGGTCGGCCCGGAGCGGGTCGCGGTGGTCAGCGGGCCCAACCTCGCCCCCGAGATCGCCAACCGGCAGCCCGCCGCCAGCGTGGTCGCCTGCACCGACGAGTCGGTCGCCCAGCGCTTCCAGAAGGCCTGCCACACGCCGTACTTCCGCCCCTACACCAACACCGACGTGGTCGGCTGCGAGCTCGGCGGCGCGGTCAAGAACGTCATCGGCCTCGCGGTCGGCATGGCGGACGGCATGGGGCTCGGCGACAACACCAAGGCGACCCTGATGACCCGCGGGCTGGCCGAGACCACCCGGCTCGGGCTCGCCCTCGGCGCCGACCCGTACACCTTCGCCGGCCTCGCCGGGATGGGCGACCTGGTCGCCACCTGCTCCTCGCCGCTGTCGCGCAACCACACCTTCGGCACCAACCTCGGCCGCGGCATGACCCTGGCCGAGACCATCGCCGCCACCAAGCAGACCGCGGAGGGCGTCAAGTCCTGCGAGTCGGTGCTGGACCTCGCCCGGCGCACCGGTGTCGAGATGCCGATCGTCCAGGCGGTCGTCGACGTGGTGCACGGCGGACGGCCCACCCAGGAGGTGCTGGCGGGGCTGATGGCGCGCTCGGCGAAGCCGGAGCGACGGTGAGCGGAACCGGCCGGGACGCAAGGTAGTCTTCGGCCGATATGAGCATCGAACAGACCTCCCAGAACCAGCCCGGGAAGCCCCGGGTCGCGATCGTCTTCGGCGGCCGCAGCTCCGAGCACGGTGTCTCGGTCGTCACCGCTGCCAGCGTGCTGCGCGCCATCGACCGGAGCAAGTACGAGGTGCTGCCGATCGGCATCACCCACGAGGGCCGCTGGGCGCTGGTCGCCGACGAGCCCGCCCGGATGGCCATCACCGACGGGCGGATGCCCGACGTGGCCCAGGTCGCCGAGTCCGTGGAGGGGCAGGTCGCCCTGCCGCTCGCGCCGGGCAGCCGGGACGTGGTCTGGAGCGAGCCCGGCGAGGCCCCCAAGGTGCTCGGCGAGGTCGACGTGGTGCTCCCGCTGCTGCACGGCCCGTGGGGCGAGGACGGCACCCTGCAGGGCCTGCTGGAGCTCTCCGGCGTGCCCTACGTGGGCTCCGGCGTGCTGGCCAGCGCGACCGGCATGGACAAGGAGTTCACCAAGCGGATCCTGGCCTCGCACGGGATCGGCGTCGGCGACTGGACGGTCGTGCGCCCCCGCGAGTGGGAGACCGCGGAGGGTCGGGCCGCCGCCCGCGAGCGGATCGCCGCCCTCGGTCTGCCGCTGTTCGTGAAGCCCTGCCGGGCCGGTTCGTCCATGGGCATCACCAAGGTCAAGGACCTCGCCGACCTCGACGCCGCGATCGAGGAGGCCCGCCGCCACGACCCCAAGATCATCGTCGAGCGGGGGGTCGAGGGCCGCGAGATCGAGTGCGCCGTGCTGGAGTTCGAGGACGGGCCGCGTGCCAGCGTCCCGGCCGAGGTGCTGGTCGGCGGCGACTTCGAGTTCTACGACTTCGAGGCCAAGTACATCGACTCCTCCGAGGTCGAGATCCCGGCCAGGCTCACCGCCGAGGAGACCGCTGAGATCCGGCGCCAGGCGGTCGCCGCGTTCGAGGCGATCGGCTGCGAGGGCCTGGCCCGGGTCGACTTCTTCCTGCTGAACGACGGCAGCTGGATGGTCAACGAGATCAACACCATGCCCGGCTTCACCCCCATCTCGGCCTACCCGAAGATGTGGGAGGCCACCGGCGTGCCGTACCCGGAGCTGCTCGACCGCCTGCTGGGCGCCGCGCTCAGCCGCCCGACCGGCCTGCGCTGACCCGCCGACCCACTGCCCCGGCGGCCCTCACAGGCCGTCGGGGACGGTCCTGCGCACCACGTCGGAGACGGTCGGCAGCGGGTCCGCGTAGTTGGGGTACGCGCCCCTGGGCACCGACACCTCCACGTACGCCTTGCGCAGCGTGGTGACGAACCGGTAGCCGCCGTGGCCGTCCGGGCCCATGCCCCACTGCACCCCGTTCACCTCGGGGGCGCTGGCCAGCGGGTCGGTGTCCAGGTAGTCGGGGCGCTCGATGCCGCAGCGCAGCACCGTCCGCGGCGAGGAGTCCCAGGCCGCGGTGTACGGCGACGCGGGGGAGGGGTCGCGCCGGGCGTGGCCGAGCAGGGTGGCCGGCAGGGCGCGGTCCAGTGCCGCGCAGTACCGGGCGGCGTCGCCGCTCGGCACCGGCGGTGCGACCTCGCCCGGCCCGAGGTTCCCGGCCAGCAGCAGGACACCGCCCAGCAGCGCGGCCGGCGGCGCGAGCCAGCGGACCGGGGCGGGCAGTGCGCGCAGACGGGAGGAGAGGGCCACCCGCCGATGGTAACCGCCGCCTACAGGCGGACCACCGGACAGGTGAGGGTGCGCGTGATGCCCTCGATCTGCTGGACCTGGGCGACCACGAGCCGGCCCAGGTCGTCGATGGACTCGGCCTGGGCGCGCACGATCACGTCGTACGGCCCGGTCACGTCCTCGGCCTGGACGACGCCGTCGATCTTCGCGATGGACTCGGCGACCGCGGTGGCCTTGCCCACTTCGGTCTGGATCAGGATGTACGCCTGTACCACGGTGGACCTCCGGGGCGGCTGGGTGGGTGGGCCGGCAGTCTGATCACCACGCTACCGCGCCCCGCACCGGGGAGGGGAGACCTCCGACGGGGTGAAGGGCGTACGCTGCGCGCGGGGGCGCCGCACGCGCCCCGGGCGGACCGCGCCAGTGAGTCGAGAGGACGGCAGATGCAGGGGACCGTGGGCGAGCTCGGCGAGTTCGGACTCATCAGGGAGCTCACCGCCCGGCTGTCGCCGACCCCGGCCGTGGACCTCGGGCCCGGCGACGACGCCGCGGTGGTCAAGGCCGCCGACGGCCGGGTGGTCGCCACCACCGACGTGCTCATCGAGGGCCGCCACTTCCGCCGCGACTGGTCCACCGCCTACGACGTGGGCCGCAAGTCCGCCGCGCAGAACCTCGCCGACGTCGCCGCGATGGGCGCCGTGCCCACCGCGATCCTGCTCGGCTTCGTCGCCCCGGCCGACCTGCCCGCCACCTGGGCCACCGAGCTGATGGACGGGCTGCGCGACGAGTGCCAGGTGGCCGGCGCCGCCGTGGTCGGCGGGGACGTGGTCCGCGGCGACGCGGTCACCCTCGCCATCACCGCACTCGGCGACCTCCAGGGCCGGCGGCCGGTGCTGCGCTCCGGCGCCCAGGTCGGCGACGTCGTCGCGGTCACCGGCTGGCTCGGCTGGTCGGCGGCCGGCCTGACCGTGCTGCAGCGCGGCTTCCGCTCGCCACGCGCCTTCGTCGAGGCGCACCGCCGGCCCGAGCCGCCGTACCACGCGGGCCCGGCCGCCGCCGACCTCGGCGCCACCGCGATGGTCGACGTCAGCGACGGCATGGTCGCCGACCTCGGGCACGTCGCCGCCGCCAGCGGGGTCGACATCGACCTGCACGCCGCCGACTTCGACGTCCCCGCGCAGATGGCCGACATCGGCCAGGCGGTCGGCGTCGACCCGCTGGTCTGGGTGCTCTCCGGCGGCGAGGACCACGCGATCGTGGCGACCTTCCCGAAGTCCGTCCAGCTGCCCGCCCGCTGGCGCGTGGTCGGCGAGGTGGTGCGCCACGCGCTGCCCGGCCGCGGCGGGCGGGTCACCGTGGACGGCGCCCCCTGGGAGCGGTCCGGCGGCTGGGACCACTTCGCGGGGGAGTGAGGGCGCCGCCCGGCGGCCTGCGGCGTACCCCCGTCCAGGCGGTTGCAGCGCGTAGTCTTGCGCTGGTGCCGGGTCCGGAACCTCCGGCGTGCCCGGCCGCCCGGAGCCGTCCGGCCCGGACCGAACCACGCGGGGCCCCGCCCCCAGGGAGACGATCCACCATGCGAATCGGCGTCCTCACCAGCGGCGGCGACTGCCCCGGCCTCAACGCGGTGATCCGGTCGGTGGTGCACCGCGGCACCGATGTGCACGGCGACGAGATCGTCGGCATCGAGGACGGCTTCCTCGGCCTGATCGAGGGCCGTACCCGCCCGGTCTCGCACGACGACGTCACCGGTCTGCTGACCCTCGGCGGCACCATCCTCGGCTCCGCCCGCGTCCAGCGCGACCGGATCCGCTGGGCCGTCGACAACTGCCGGGAGCTGGCCCGGGAGATCGGCATCGACGCGCTGATCGCGATCGGCGGCGAGGGCACGCTGACCGCGGCCCGGCTGTTCAGCGACGCCGGGCTGCCGGTCGTCGGCGTCCCGAAGACCATCGACAACGACATCGACGCCACCGACGTCACCTTCGGCTTCGACACCGCGGTGCACGTGGCCACCGAGGCCATCGACCGGCTGAAGACCACCGCCGAGTCGCACCAACGGGTGATGGTGGTGGAGCTGATGGGACGCCACACCGGGTGGATCACCCTGACCGCCGGGGTGGCCGCCGGCGCCCACGGCATCCTCATCCCGGAGAAGCCGTTCGACATCGAGGCGGTCGCCCGGATGGTCGAGGAGCGGTTCCGGCGCGGCAAGACCTTCGCGATCATCGCCGTCGCCGAGGGCGCCCGGCCGCAGCCCGGCACGCTCCGCTTCGACCACGGCGAGGTCGACCAGTACGGCCACCAGACCTTCGGCGGGATCGGCAACCGGCTCGCCCACGAGCTGGAGGACCTGCTCGGCAAGGAGGCCCGGCCGGTCATCCTCGGGCACACCCAGCGCGGCGGCTGCCCGACCGCCCGCGACCGGGTGCTCGCCACGCGGTTCGGCTGGCACGCCGTGGAGGCCGTCCACAAGGGGGCGTTCGGGCACTTCACCGCGCTGCGCGGCACCGACGTCGAGCTGGTGCCGATCGCGGACGCGGTCGCCGAGCTGAAGACCGTGCCCGAGGAGCGCTGGCTGGAGTCGGAGGCGGTGCTCTGAACCGCCTTGGATAGGTTGGGGCCATGGACTCCACAGCCCCACCCCGTGTGCTCACCGTCGCCGGCTCGGACAGCGGCGGCGGCGCCGGCATCCAGGCCGACCTGAAGGCGATGCTCGCCCTCGGCGTCCACGGCATGAGCGTGATCACTGCGGTCACCGCGCAGAACTCGCTCGGCGTCCAGGGGTACTGGGAGCTGCCCGCGGAGGCCGTCCGGGCGCAGTTCCGCAGCGTGGTGGACGACATCGGGGTGCAGGCCGTGAAGACCGGCATGCTCGCCTCGACCGAACTGGTCGAGACCGTCTCCGAGCTGCTCGCCGGGGTCGACGCCCCGGTGGTGGTGGACCCGGTCGGCGTCTCCAAGCACGGCGATGCGCTGCTCGCCGCCGAGGCCGTCGCCACCGTCCGCGAGCGGCTGCTGCCGGTCGCCACGCTGGCCACGCCCAACCTGCACGAGGTGGCGCAGCTCACCGGGATCACCGTCGAGGACGAGTCCGGGATGCGGGCGGCCGCCGAGGCGGTGCTCGCGCTCGGGCCGCGCTGGGCGCTGATCAAGGGCGGCCACCTGGCCGGCGACGCCGCCGACCTGCTGCTGGGCGCCGACGGCACCGAGCACTGGTACCGCGCGCCGCGGCACGACAACCGGCACACCCACGGCACCGGCTGCACGCTGGCCAGCGCGATCGCCGCCGAGCTCGCCAAGGGCAGCACCGTCCCGGAGGCGGTCGCCGCCGCCAAGGACTACATCACCGGCGCGATCGCGGCCGGCTTCGCACTGGGCGCCGGGATCGGCCCGGTCGACCACGCCTGGCGCTGGCGGTAGCCGCACCGGCCGCGGGCGGGGTTCCCCGGAGTGGTCCGGGGAACCC
>NZ_JBHWBW010000402.1:2082-7351 GCF_042735675.1 Kitasatospora sp. NPDC059571 | reverse complement strand
CTCCCCCGCGTTACCCCCCCCCGCCCCAATAGCGCCGTGCCCCCCCCGCGGGCCCCCCCCCCCCCGCCCGCGGGGGGGCCCCCCCCGGGGCCCCCCCCGCGCCACCACGCAGCGGATAACCACCACGCCATCGGCGCGCAGCATCAGGTTGCCGGGATCTCGTCTCCGCTCCTGCTCTGCGCGCCTGTTCCTCTGCTCTTCGTTGGGTATGGCTCCAGCGCTTGGCTTGTTCCGGCGCCGCGGCCGCTGGGAGAAGTAGTCGGCTTCAGCCGGTCTCGGCTCCACCATCTGCGCCTCCGGCTGGACCGCCACCGTCCGCCCCGACCTCCTACACCAACCCACTTATTTCTCCGGCACGATAGCGCCGGGTCGTCGTGGACCGCCTGGGGCGTGCGGCGCGGTACGGCTCTTGTTCACGCGCCCTTGCCTGCTCCTGCCAGTGGGCGAGGCCACGGCGGGGGGCGAGGGTGCCGGGGTGGTCGGGGCCGAGGACGCGCAGTTGGTCCTCCAGCTGCTCCGCACAGGCGGCGGCATCGGCCGCATCCCCCACCTGACCCCGCCAGTGGGCGAGGTAGTGCCGGGCGGTGAGGGTGTCGGGGTGGTCGGGACCCTGCACGCGCAGCCGGTCCTCCAGCAGCTCCGCACAGGCGGCGGCGGCATCGGCCGCATCCCCCACCTGACCCCGCCAGTGGGCGAGGTAGTGCCGGGTGTCGGGGTGGTCGGGACCCTGCACGCGCAGCCGGTCCTCCAGCAGCTCCGCACAGGCGGCGGCGGCATCGGCCGCATCCCCCGCCCGACCCCGCCAGTGGGCGAGGTAGTGCCGGGCGGTGAGGGTGTCGGGGTGGTCGGGACCCTGCACGCGCCCGAGAGGCTATTCACCCCTCATCAACAGCCGTCCTTACCAACACCCTGCGCCGGTAGGCTGCGGCCCGGTCTGGCGGCGACCGCGCGGGCCGCCGATTCGGCGCACCCCGGCCCAACCGCTGAGCACACTGACAGGCCCTGGTCCGAAGGCGAGTCGGCGCCCCGGACCTCGACGCCCTCCACGAGGCCGGACCGCGCGCCCGGCGTGGACTGCCTCGCTGTACTCCTCACCACCGATAGGGCCCCGGGCGCGAGCTCGTCTGGTGCTCTGGCGCGCTCGGCCGCAGCTTCGAGGACCTCGAAGCGTGCTCGGCGACGGCCCGGGCGGCCAGGCCGCCACCCGCGGCCGGCCAGTCCTGATCCCCGACCTGGCGCGGATCCGCTCCCGGCACTGGCCGATGCTGCGGCGGTCGGCCCAGCGCCGTGGGCGCACCTGCCAGCGCAGCAGCTCACCCCTGGCCGGGGGTCAGCAGGCCAGCGACGCCAGATCAGGACGAGCGGGCCAGGCCGATGCCGCCTGCGCGGCGGCGTGCGGAGCAGCCGAGAAGGGCGGCGCACCGGATCGGGAGCGGGGGCAGTAGCGCGCCGGTGGGGCGACGCGCGGCCGCCACGGGGTGCCGGCTGTGCGGGGCCGTGCCCGGCCCCCGGGCTGGGGGTCGGGCTGTCCCTTTCGGCGGCTGGTCAGCCGATGCCGGTGACCTGGAGGGCGGTGGTCCAGTTGGTGCGGATCGCGCTGCGGGCGGCCGACAGGGTGATGGTGCCGGCGCAGACGGCATTCTTGAGCTTCGTCTCGACGCCGTCCTTGGTGTAGGCGGTCTTGGTGCCGTAGTGGGGCTCGGGCCACAGGTTGCCCGGGTCGCGGGGTGCGCCGCCGAGCTCGAGGGGGACGAGGTGGTCCTCCTCGTAGTCGGCCATGTTGGTGTCGCTGTAGCCGTAGTCGATGATGCCCTGGGCCTTGAGCGGGTTGGTGTAGGACGTCGGCGGCCGGACCGTGGTCGTCCACCCGGAGACGCAGATGGTGGAGCCGATCGTGGACTGGCGACCGAGGTGTCGCGGGTGCTGCGCGGTACGGCGGGGAAGTGCCGCATGTCGAGCCACTTGTCGCGGCGGTGCGTGATCAGCAGGCTCTCGGGCTGCAGTCCCCGGGGCAGGTCGAAAACGTGGGGGCCGGCGCCCTCGACCAGGAGCCGCCAGGAACCGGCGGGCTCACTCAGTTCCAGGACCACGTCGTCCAGGTCGTCGCCTTCGAGGTGGGCGGTGAGCCGGTCCGGGGCGATGGTGACCTTCCGAAACCAGGCGCCCCGCCGGCGCGCCACAGCTGGTCAACGGGTGTCCGGCTGTCATAGGGGCGCTGGTATAGGAAGGAGCTGACCGCCCGGTCGAAATTCAGGAAGGACGGGTGCGAGGTGTCGCCGACCAGCACGCCATGGTTGCGGTAGTCGGTGGAGTCCCGTCGAATCGTCCATTCGGTCCGGGGCCAGGGCGTCGTCCTCCCCGTCCAGGCTTGGTTCCCTCGGAGGTCGTCGGCGGACACATAGACCGTCTGCTGGTCGGCGGACACATGGAAGCGATCGATGTTGGTGGGCTTGCCGCGCAGCAGGTCCGCCACTACCCAGCCCCTCAACCTCCAGGCGACGAACGCCGCCGTCGGGTACAACCAGGTCTCCTCCCTGTCGGCGCCGAGATCGTCGAGGAGGACTTCGCCGTGGTGGAGCCTCCACTGATCGCCCTCGTCTTTCACCAGGACCAGGCGCACGCGAACGTCCTCGCACGCTCGCACCAGTTCCGCCAGGCCGTCTGCATCCACCTGCTCCGAGGCCGTCATCACCGGCTCCTCCCGGCCCGGCCGAAGTCCGTCCCGGCGGGTGCCCCCATGATGGCCGAACAGAGTTCCGACGATCTTCTTTCCGGAAACGCTGCTGATAGAGCGGGCAAGCGACTTGATTTCGCCAACGGGAGGTTGGCGCGACACCAGGTGAAGATATTGAACGCGTTCGGCATGATCTGGTCCGTGTCCGACGCCGGCTTCGAGGCCGGTCTCGACTGGGCCTGCGTCTGGTCGCAGGAACACACGGCAGGCGAATTGCGGCGGCCACACGGGCCGCGAGCGGCGGCTACCCCATCCGGGCCCAGCTCGCCCCTGAGGGCGGCCGCCGAGGTCCCCGAGGGCGAGCCCGGCGTGCAGGAGGGCGCTTGAGAAGATCGCCACCCGGTGGGCGCCCCGCTGGCCCATCACCTGGCAGCGCACCGATGCCACCACCCGGCAGTGGCGGCTGGAGTCCAACGGATATCGACTGGGTCCCCCTGCTGGCGAAGACCGAGTTCGAGGGCACAAACCTGGGGCAGTGGGTGCGCGCGCAGCGCGCCGGCTTCGCCGAGCTCGACCAGGAGCAACAACGGCCCAGGCGGGTAGGAGACTCACCCCTCCGCTGGGGCCGCCGAGGCCAGCTCGCGCAGCTGCCGGTCGTAGTCGGCCAACAGCTGCGCGAGCTGGTCGAGCGATTCGGCGGGGACGTCGTCGGGGGCGGTGTCGACCACGTAGCGGGCGGCGGCGACCAAAGCGGCCAGCTCGTAGGCGTGGAAGGTGCCGCGCAGGACGGCGGGCCGCACGCGCTCCAGCTCCATCAGGCGGCCTTCGAGCGGACGTAGTCCGTGACCTGGGCGAGCTCGGCGGCAAACTGGTCGTAGTCCTCCTGCATGCCGTTGATGTAGGCGCTCCAGCCGAGGCTGGCCTTGGCGTAGTGGACGGCCTCCTGGATTTCCTCGTCGGTGGCGCCGAAGAGCTTGGCGGCCTCGGTGTGGAACAGGGTGCAGTACTTGCACTTGGTCTCGGCGTGCAGCCCGACCCCGATCAGTTCCTTGTACTTGTTGGGGATCAGCGTCTCGCCAAGTTCGATCCGCTTGAAGATCTCCCACTCCGGGCCGAGCAGCTCAGTGGGGATCCGGGTGAAGAAGTGCGGGACCAGGCCGAGGGTTTCCTTGATGTCGGCCTCGATCTCTCCGCGGTTGGCTGTGGCAGCCATAACGGCCTCCTCCTCGCCGGCCCGGATGCCCGGCCCGGCCCCGTCCGCACCGGCCGCGGGCTGCCGAGGACCGAGTGCTCCCGCCACCCGCACGCTGGCCCCCGGTCACCGCGGGGCCGGACCTTCGACCGCCTTGGACGGCCGGCAGGTGGTGGCGGCATCAGGCCGTACCACCAACATAGGCACCCGAGGCGCCGCGCGGCGCGTCGGAGGCGGCATCCTCGACGTCTACTGCGTGGCACGGCGCTGAGGCAGGCCTGAGGCGACTCGCGGCCCCGCTGGCGGCCGGGCCGCGGGGCGGCGCCGACCCGAACGGGCCAGAGCCTGGGCCGCCCGGCGGCCGGGATGATCCGAGATCAGGAGAGGTGACTGACCTCCGTCCAGTCGATGTCGACAGCGGCGGCCTTGTTGAAGTAGTTGGTGAAGACGTTGAGGGCGAGAGTTCGGGCCAGTATCCGGGTGGGCGCTGCTGGCACCCACCCGGAGCCGGGTTAGGAGCGGCGGCGCAGGCCGTACGCGCCGAGGGCGGCGCCTGCGACGCCGACGACGATGCCCACGACTGCCAGGGTCCGGGCGGCGGAGTCGGAGGAGGACGCGGCGGTCGGGGCGGTCGGGGCGGGGGCGGCCTGGGCGGTGGTCTTCGCCGGGGCGGCGTCGGCCGTCCCGTCCGCGGCGGCCTTGGTGAGGGTCAGGACGGGGGCGGGATGCTGGGGCTCGGGCTGGCCCTGCTTGGCGTCCTCGATCCAGCGCACGACGCTGCCGTCGTCGTACGTCTGCAGGGCCTTGAAGACCAGCTTGTCGGTGTCGGTGGGCAGCGGGCCCAGCGAGATCTTGAACTCCTGGAACTGGCCGGGCGCGATCTTCGTACCGGCGTCGGCGGTCCAGGTGATCTTCGTGACGGCCTCGGTGATCTCGTCGCCGTCGTCGGTCTTGAGGGGGGTGGTCAGCTTGGTCTTCTCCGTGGCGGCGGTCCAGCCGGGGAGCGGCTGGGTGGCGACGGACGCCACCGGGTGGTCGGTGGGGAGGTTGACCTCCAGCTTGGTGGTGGAGGCGGTGTCGCTCTCGTCGGGCACGCGGAAGGCCACCGCGGTGTAGTCGCCCTGGGCGGCGGTGCCGGGCTGCACGGTCACGTGGGCGAACGCCGGCACGGCGCAGGCCAGGACGACGGAACCGGCGAGCAGGGCGGCTGCCGCAAGGCGGCGGGAGGCGATCGAACGCATGGGTGTGGGTCTCCGTCCGGGAGATCGGCACGGCACGGCTCCACTCGGGCCACCCCCCCGGCCCCCGGGAGGGGGCAGTTGAAGATTAGCCAAACCGCACCCCACACACACGGGGGGAGCGCGTGGGGGGGGGGGGGGGTGTCCCCGGCGGGGCCCGGCGCG
>NZ_JBHWBW010000402.1:0-2072 GCF_042735675.1 Kitasatospora sp. NPDC059571 | reverse complement strand
CCGCCCCCGACCGGGGGGGGGGGGGGGCGCCCCGCCGGGGGGGGGGGGGGGCGGCCCCGGGGGGGGGGGGCCACCGGCGGGGGTTCGCGGCCGGCCCGGTCCCCCGGCGCCCCCCCCGGGGGCCCCCGGTGCGTGACGTGCGGGATTGGGGGGTGTACGGCGACCGGGCGGCCGCTCGACGGCCGCGCCCGGCGCGCGGGGATGCGCAGGCCGCGGGCGGCGAGGACACGGCCCCGCCGGGCGGCTACGCGTACACGGCCCCGGGCGGTCCCCGGCGGATCACGCTGTGCCGCAGCAGCACCGGCCGCAGCCGGTGCGGGAGGGCAAGCGGAGGACGCCGTGTGCGGGCGGGCCGCGCCGCCGGCACGGTGCGACGGCCCACGAGCCCGGCGAGGGTGTCGGCGACCCGGGCCCGCCAGCGGCGCGCCACGGCACGGACGGTCCGGGCCAGGCCCATCAACCGCCACAGCGCCGCCTCGACGCGGTGCAGCAACCAGCCGGTGACCAGCGCGGCCGCCGCGTGGCTGGCCAGCATTCCTGGTGACAGGCCGACCAGGCCGGCGTGCGCCGCGGTACGCACCGCCGTGCCCGCCGCGTCGGCGACGGGGGCGTGCCCGCCGTGCAGATGCCCAGTCATCCCCGCCATCTCCGGCATGCCGGCCATGCCGCCCGCAGCGGCCGACGGGTTCCCCGGCACGGGAGCGAGCAGGACGTGGCACGCCTGGAAGAACAGGTGGAGGCCGAGCTGGCTCAGCACGAGTGCGCCGGTGATCGCGCCCAGCGCGCGTTCGCGCCCCGCGCCGAGTGCCGCAGCACTCCAGACCAGCACCCAGCCCGCCACGATCGCGCGCAGTCCCACCGGCCCGCCCGCAGCGGTGTGCGCGGCAGCGGCCAGCGCGGTGCTCACCGTGGCGAACGCCACCGACCGCACAAGCCGCACATCGGGCGCGGCCGCGCGGGACGGCTGAGGTGCGTCGGTCACGGACATGGCCGGCCCATCATCGCAGCCGCCCGCACCGGGTCGAACCACGAACCGGCAAGACCCGCGTGTGCCCTCTGCGCACCTCCGGACCCGTGACTTTCTGACGCCACGCCATAACGTACCGTTTGGCACACGGATTCCGGGGGGATCGGTGGAGGTGACCGGGCCAGGCAAGCCGGACCACCCCTCGGAAGGACGGCACCCGTGGACAACACCGGGGCACCAATCGCGACGTTCTGCGGCAACTGCAACTGCGGATGTCCTCAGCTGTTCGTCGACATCGACGCGGCCGAGGAGCGGCGGGTGCGGATCACCGACGACTTCGGCCAACAGGTCCAGATGAGCCGCGAGCAGTTCGCCGACCTCGTCGCCCGGGCGAAGGCCGGCGAGCTCGACGTCGCGACCGTCTGACCGCAGCAACCCGCCCTCGCACCATCGGTGGGCGAGGGCGGGGCGCCACGCGATGCAGGACCTTGTTCACAGGAGGGTGCGCCAGTACTGCCAAAGGCAGTTGAGAATCATCGGCACGATGGCGAGGTACCACGAGGCCAGCAGGTAGAAGCCCACGGCGTTGACCGTGCACACCGTGACCACGCCCGCCGCGACCACCGGGAGCGCATGGCGCCACGGCATCCGGCGCGCCCCGGTCACCGCCACGAGCACAATCACCGCCAGCCCCGCGGCGACGGCCGTCTCCTACAGCCCATACCGCAGCCATCCTGCCGCGAGCCGGTCGCCCACCACAGCCAGCTCGCCGCGGTCGCCCGACTGCAGCAATTGGGAAGCTTCCTGACCGGGCGTGATGTGGGCGAGGCGCAGTGAGGGCCGGATGGGACCGGCGAACTGGGGCACGGTGGCGATCGTCTGTCCGAAGAGTTCGAGCCGACACGGGGCCGGAGCCAGGCCGAACCGGCCCGGAGCAGACCGGTCGGCAGGCAGCCCGCACCCACCACGGTCGGACACACGGCGGAGAGCACCGCGGGGGCACAGCGCAGAGGCGGGGGGGGGCCGCGCCCGGGGGGGGGCCCCCGCGGGGGGGGGGGGGGGGCCCCCGGGCCCGGCCCCCCCCCCCCCCCCCCCCCCGGGCCCC
>NZ_JBHWBW010000401.1:0-7352 GCF_042735675.1 Kitasatospora sp. NPDC059571 | reverse complement strand
CCCCGCGGCCGTGGGGCCCCCCCCCCCCCTGGCACCCGAAACCCCGCGCCCCCCCGGGGCGCCCGCCCCCCCCCCCGGTGACCCCCGCCCCCCCGGGGGGGGGCCCCCCCGGAGAGACCCCGGGCGCGCCGCCGCGCCGCACACTCACACCAGGCAGAGCACCGCCTCCAGCACGCCGGTCAGCACTGCCTCCGGGTCGTCCGCCGCACCCGCCGACCGCCAGGCGACGAACCCGTCCGGCCGCACCAGCACCGCACCGTCCGCCCCGATCCCGTACGCCTCGCCGAAGTCCGCGCCCTCCTCCGGCGCCAGCTCGTGCTCGGCACCCGGACCGACCCGGTACGCCGCCAGCGGCACCCCGAGGCGCTTGCCGACCAGCTCCGCCGCGCCGTGCCAGGCGTGCGCCTCCGGCCCGGCCAGCAGCACCGGCACCGTCTCGAACAGGTCCAAAGTGGACACCGGCACGCCGGCCCGGCGCACCCGCACGTGCGGGGCGCGCGACCCGGGCGAGCCGTCCGCCGCGAACGACTCCGGCACCGCCGGCCCGTCCGGGTCCGCACCGACCACCGCACCCGCCGGGTAGCGGTAGCCCAGTGCGACCGCGAGCACCCCGCGCTGCCGGCCGGTGCCCGGGTTCACGTCGTACCCCGGGTGCCGGTGCTCCGCCGAACGGGCCGTCGCCCGCTCACTGGTGGCCTCCGCCACCGGCCGGCGCTCGCGCCCGTACGACTCCAGCAGCCCGGGACCGGCCCAGCCGCCCAGCACCGCCGCCAGCTTCCACGCCAGGTTGTGCGCGTCCTGGATCCCGGTGTTCGAGCCGAACGCGCCGGTCGGCGACATCTCGTGCGCCGAGTCGCCGGCCAGGAACACCCGGCCCACCCGGTACCGCTCCGCGACCCGCTGCGCCGCGTGCCACGGCGCCCGGCCGGTGATCTCCACCGCCAGATCGGGCACGCCCGCCGCGGCCCGGATGTGCGCGATGCAGCGCTCGTCGGTGAACTCCTCCAGCGCCTCACCGCGCTCCGGGTGCCACGGCGCGTGGAAGACCCAGTGCTCCCGGTTGTCCACCGGCAGCAGCGCGCCCGCGCCCTGCGGGTCCGTCAGATAGCAGGCGATGAAGCGGCGGTCGCCGACCACGTCCGCCATGCCCGCCGCCCGGAAGGTGATGGACACGTTGTGGAACAGGTCGCCCGGACCGGTCTGGCCGATCCCGAGCCGCTCCCGGACGGGGCTGCGCGGCCCGTCCGCCGCCACCAGGTACTGCGCCCGCACGGTCTGCTCCGCACCGGTCTCCCGGTTGCGCAGCAGCGCCGTCACCCCGTCGGCGTCCTGCTCGAACGACACCATCTCGGTGCCGAACCGCAGTTCGCCGGCCAGCCCCTCGGCGTGGCGCCGCAGCACCGGCTCCAGGTCGTTCTGGCTGCACAGGCACCAGCTCGACGGGCTGAACCTGCGCAGGGCGCCGCCCGGGTCGATCTCCTTGAACAGCCACTCCTGCTCGTCGCCCGCCAGGGTGGCGGCCTGCAGGATGCCGTGGTTCTCGGCGAGCACCGACGCGGCCTCCCGGATCGCCGGCTCCACGCCCGCCACCCGGAAGAGCTCCATCGTCCGGACGTTGTTGCCGCGGCCCCGGGGGTGGTGCGAGGTGCCGGCGTGCTTCTCCACCAGCAGATGCGGCACCCCCAGCCGGCCGAGGAAGAGCGAGGTGGACAGGCCCACGAGGGAGCCGCCCACGATGAGGACGGGCAGCCGGCCGTCGGCGGTTGGGTTCATCAGTGACTCCAGTCGTGTCGAGGGTCCCGACCTCAATGTCCCCACCGGTCGTCCGTGCGCGCGCGGCCTGTGGCGCCCATGGCCCAGCCTTTTCGCCCGGATGGGTTCCTGCCCTCGCACGATCGGTGACGGACCGACACGATCGAGCTCAGTCCTCGTGACCGGTCTCGGTCACGGCCCGCTGCCACCAGCACCGGACCGCCCGAGCGACCCCACCGGCCGGCCACCGCGGCCCGCCGGCCGCCTCCCCTCCGTCCGGCCCCGGTCCGCACCGGGCGCCGGTCCGCGGCGCGTAGGCCCTGCGACGGCTCACCCCCCGAGAAGACGGATGAAGATGACGACCCTCACCGAACCCGTGTCCGACTCCCTGCACACCTCCCTCACCGTCCCGCGCCTGCGCGTGGTGCTGATGTGCGACGTCATGGCCGGCGAGCAGGACCGCTTCCTGCGCGCCTACGAGGAGCTGCGCCACCAGGTCGCCGCCGTCCCCGGCCACGTCAGCGACCAGCTCTGCCAGTCGATCGAGGACCCGTCCCAGTGGCTGATCACCAGTGAGTGGGACAGCGCGCAGCCGTTCCTCTCCTGGGTCGACAGCGAGGCGCACCGCGAGATGGTCAAGCCGCTGCACGGCTGCGTGCGCGACACCCGGTCGCTGCGCTTCAGCATCATGCGGGAGACCGCCGGCGACTACACCTACGACGGCCCGGACCCGGTCGCCGACGGCATCGTCCGGCACGCCCTGACCTTCACCGTGAAGCCCGGCAGCGAGGCCGAGGTCGCCCGGATCCTGGCCGGCTACACCTCGCCGAAGGCCCGGGTCGACGCGCACACCCGGCTCTGCCGCACCTCGCTGTTCATGCAGGGCAACCGGGTCGTGCGGGCCGTCGAGGTCTCCGGCGACCTGGGCGCAGCGCTGCGCCACGTCGCCATGCAGCCCGAGGTCCGGGCGGTCGAGGAGGCCATCAACCCGTACCTGGAGGAGGCCCGCGACCTGAACAACCCGGACTCCGCCCGGGCGTTCTTCATGCGCGCCGCGCTGCCGGCCGTGCACCACGTCGCGAGCCCGTCCGCGCCGGCCGGCACCGTCCACCGGTACGCCCTGCACTACCCCGTCCGGCCCGGCCACGGCGCCTCGGTGGCCGGCCTGCTGGCCCGTCAGGACCGGCTCGCCGTCGAGGAGCGGACGGCGCTGGTGGCGAGCACCGTCTTCCACCGCGACGACGTCGTGGTCCGCCTGGTGGACCTCGCCGTGCCGGCCGAGTCCGAGCCGGACCTCGCCCTCGGCATCCGCGGGCCCCGTGCGGCCGGTGTCCTGGCCCGTCTGGTCGAGCTCGACGAGCACCACGACCTGCGGACCACGGCGGGGGTCGCACGGTTCCTCGGCGACGCCGCCATGCAGCTGGTCACCGACCGGTCGGCCCAGGACGCCTGACCGGCGCGGTCCGTCCCCCGGCAACCGGCCGGGCGTCACCCCTCTTCCCGCAGGACCACTTGGAGGCATCACCATGACCACGGAGTTCCCACGCATCGTGCACGTCGACGACGCGCCGCCGAACACCCGCCGCGGCGGCGATCTGCGCGCCATGCTCACCCCGACGACGGTGGGTGCCACCAGCGGGTTCATGGGCCTGGCCATCGTGCAGCCGGGGGACCGGATCGCCGAGCACTACCACCCGTACTCGGAGGAGTTCGTCTTCGTCGTCGCCGGCGAGCTGGAGGTCGACCTCGACGGCGAGCCGCACCGGCTCCGCCGCGACCAGGGCCTGCTGATCCCGCTGAACGTCCGCCACCGGTTCCGCAACGTCGGCAGCACCGAGGCGCGGATGGTCTTCCACCTCGGTCCGCTCGCCCCGCGGCCCGAGATCGGCCACGTCGACACCGAGGAGACCCCGGCGCCGCCGGAACCCGCCGGGGCCCGGTCATGAGCCGGCGGGTGGTGGTCACCGGGCTCGGCGTGGTCGCGCCCGGCGGCAACGGGGTCCCGGCGTTCTGGGACCTGCTCACCGCGGGCCGGACCGCGACCCGCGGCATCACCTTCTTCGACCCGGCCCAGTTCCGCTCCCGGATCGCCGGCGAGTGCGACTTCGACCCGTACGCGGCCGGGCTGGACGCCGCCCAGGCGGCCCGCTCGGACCGGTACATCCAGTTCGCGCTGGCCGCCGCCGCGGAGGCGGTCCGCGACGCGGGGCTCGACCTCGCGGCCGAGGACCCGTGGCGGGTCGGCGTCTCCCTCGGCACCGCGGTCGGCGGCACCACCCGGCTGGAGCACGACTACGTCGGCGTCAGCGCCCACGGCGCCCGCTGGGACGTCGACCACCGGGCGGCCGAGCCGCACCTGCACCGGGCGTTCTCGCCCAGCACGCTGGCGTCCGCGGTCGCCGAGCAGGTCGGCGCCCAGGGCCCGGTGCAGACCGTCTCCACCGGCTGCACCTCCGGCCTGGACGCGGTCGGCTACGCCCTCCAGGCGGTCGAGGACGGCCGGGTCGACGTCTGCGTCGCCGGCGCCTCCGACTCGCCGATCTCCCCGATCACGGTCGCCTGCTTCGATGCCATCAAGGCGACCTCGGAGCGCAACGACGACCCGGAGCACGCCTCCCGGCCGTTCGACGCCACCCGGGACGGCTTCGTCCTCGGCGAGGGCGGCGCCGTCCTCCTGCTGGAGGAGTACGAGCACGCCCGGCGCCGCGGCGCCAGGATCCACTGCGAGATCGGCGGGTTCGCCACCTTCGGCAACGCCTACCACATGACCGGTCTCACGCAGGAGGGCCGGGAGATGTCCGAGGCGATCGACAGCGCCCTGGCCCACGCCCGGGTCAACGCCTCCGACATCGACTACGTCAACGCGCACGGGTCCGGCACCAAGCAGAACGACCGGCACGAGACGGCCGCCGTCAAGCGGTCCCTCGGCGCCCATGCGTACGAGACGCCGATGAGCTCGATCAAGTCGATGGTCGGGCACTCGCTCGGCGCCATCGGCGCGATCGAACTGGTCGCCTGCGCCCTGGCGCTGGCCCACGGCGTGGTGCCGCCCACCGCCAACTACGAGACCCCGGACCCGGAGTGCGACCTGGACTACGTGCCCAGGACGGCCCGCGAGATACCGCTGAGGCACGTGCTCTCGGTCGGCAGCGGCTTCGGCGGCTTCCAGTCCGCGGTCGTGCTCAGCAGAGAGGGGGCACGCCGATGACCTCGGCCCGAACGGACCGGCGGACGGTGGTGACCGGCATCGGGGTGATCGCACCCAACGGTGTCGGCGCCGACGACTTCTGGAAGGCGACCCGGGAGGGAACCAGTGTGCTCGGCCCGATCACCAGGGAGGGCTGCGGCGAGCTGCCGCTGCGGGTCGCCGGCGAGATCCGCGGCTTCGACCCGGAGCGGACCGTCGAGGGCCGCTACCTCGTCCAGACCGACCGGTTCAGCCACTACGCGATGGCCGCCGCCGACCTCGCCGTCGAGGACGCGCGCTACCGGCCGGACGAGAACGCGCCGTTCGCCACCGGCGTGGTCACCGCGGCCGGCTCCGGCGGCGGCGAGTTCGGCCAGCGCGAGCTGCAGAACCTCTGGGGCCAGGGCTCCCGGTTCGTCGGCCCGTACCAGTCGATCGCCTGGTTCTACGCGGCCAGCACCGGCCAGATCTCCATCCGCGGCGGCTACAAGGGGCCGTGCGGGGTGGTCGCGAGCGACGAGGCCGGCGGCCTGGACGCGCTGGCGCACGCGGCCCGCACCATCGCCCGCGGGACCGACACCGTGGTGGCCGGCGGGGCCGAGGCGCCGCTGGCGCCGTACTCGATGGTCTGCCAGCTCGGCTACCCCGAGCTCAGCCTGGCCGAGGACCCGGCCCGTGCCTACCTCCCGTTCACGCGGGAGGCGAGCGGCTTCGTGCCGGCCGAGGGCGGCGCGATGTTCGTCCTGGAGGACGAGCGGGCGGCACGCCGCCGCGGCGCTCGGATCCGGGCCGAAGTCGCCGGGCACGCCGCCACCTTCACCGGCGCCTCGCGGTGGGCCGAGTCCCGGCACGGGCTCGCCCAGGCCATCCGCCGGGCCCTGGAGCAGGCCCACTGCGCACCGGACGAGGTCGACGTGGTCTTCGCGGACGCCCTCGGCGTGCCGGAGGCCGACCTCGCCGAGGCGCAGGCCCTGGCCGACGCCCTCGGCGCGCACGCCGCCCGGGTGCCGGTCACCGCCCCCAAGGCCGGCACCGGCCGGGCGTACTGCGGTGCGCCGCTGCTCGACACGGCGGCCGCGGTGCTCGCCATGGAGCAGGGCTTCGTGCCGCCCACCCCCAACGTCGCCGACCCGGCCCACGACCTCGACCTGGTCTGCGGCTTCGGCCGCACTGCCGAGCTGCGCACCGCCCTGGTGCTCAGCCGGGGGCTGATGGGCTCGAACGCAGCCCTGGTGCTGCGCGCGGCCGGCGGCCGCGCGGCCTGACCGGCCGTCCCGACGAACACAGGAGCAACCATGAACCACCGCCTCACCCACGCCGAACTGGCCGAACTGATCCGGGCCCGGGCGGGCATCGCGGTCAGCCCCGAGCACCTGGAGGCCCCCGGGGCCACCTTCGAGGAGTTCGGCGTCGACTCGCTCGCCCTGCTCGGCATCGTCGGCGAGCTGGAGAACCGGTTCGGCTCGCCCATCGCCTCCGGCGCCGAGATGTCCAAGACCCCGCAGGACTTCCTCGACGCCGTCAACTCCTCCGTGAAGACGGGAGCCTGATCGCATGTCCGGCCACACCGACAACGAGATCCTCATCAACGCCCCGCTGGACCTGGTCTGGGACGTCACCAACGACCTGGAGAACTGGCCGCAGCTGTTCAGCGAGTACGCCTCGGTCGAGGTGCTGGACCGCGAGGGCCCGAAGACGACCTTCCGGCTCACCATGCACCCGGACGAGAACGGCACGGTCTGGAGCTGGGTGTCCGAGCGGGAGACCGACCGGCAGGGGCTGACCGTCCGGGCCCGGCGGGTCGAGCCCGGGCCGTTCGAGTTCATGAACATCCGCTGGGAGTACGCCGAGCACCCGTCCGGCACGCTGATGCGCTGGATCCAGGACTTCGCGATGAAGCCCACCGCGCCCGTCGACGACCACGGCATGACCAACCACATCAACCGCAACTCGCGGATCCAGATGGAGCTGATCAAGGGCAAGGTCGAGCTGCGCGCGGGCAAGGAGTGAGCGGGATGCACCGTTCGCTGATCGTCGCCCGGATGCGGCCCGGCTCGTCCGAGGACATCGCCGGCATCTTCGCCGACTCCGACCGCGGTGAACTGCCGCAGCTGATCGGGGTCACCGGCCGGAGCCTGTTCCAGTTCGGCGACCTGTACCTGCACCTGATCGAGGCGGACCGCCCGCCGGGCCCGGCCGTGGCGGAGCACGTGCGCCACCCGGAGTTCCGGCTGGTGAGCGACCGGCTCACGGCGCACGTCCAGGCGTACGACCCGGCGACCTGGCGCGAGCCCAAGGACGCCATGGCACGCGAGTTCTACCGCTGGGAGCGCAGCGCGGGCTAGCCCGCCGACCCGCTCGTCTCGTACTGCCGCCGCCCCCGGGCCCCCGGGGGGTGGGGGTGTTAGAAAAA
>NZ_JBHWBW010000400.1:0-7355 GCF_042735675.1 Kitasatospora sp. NPDC059571 | reverse complement strand
TCTGCGCCCGGCTTCTCGCCGGGGGTGGGGGGGGCGCCGGCGGCCGCGGCGCGGACCACCGCCGCCGGTCCGGGCACGGCGGCGCCGTCCGGGGCCTGCTCCACCGGGCGCGTCACAGCCCGAACCGCTCGTGCTGAGCGGCGGGCACCAGGTCGGCGTATTCGGGGTGCTTGCCGATCCAGCCGCGGATGAACGGGCAGTACGGCAGTACCGCGAGGCCCTCCCCGCGGACGGCGTCGAGGGCGGCGCGGGCGAGCTTCCCGCCGAGGCCGTGCCCGCCGAAACGGGGGTCGATCTCGGTGTGGATGAAGGCGATCTCGCCCTCCTTGCGCTCGTACTCGGAGAATCCCGCGAGCTCGCCGTCGTGGAAGACCTCGAAGCGCGAGCGCTCCTGGTTGTCCGTCACATGGGTGTCCACGGTCCGTCCCTTCGTCGTACGGTCTGCCGGTGTGGCGGGTCGCCACGCATTTAGTTTAGAGTTCAATCAGTTTGCGATCAAGTCCGCCGGGCCCACTCCCCCAGAGTGCCCCTCGGGCCGGTTCTCGGTACGCCGGCGGCCGTCAGCCGGCCGGGCCCGGCGGCGCACCGCCCTCCCGGCCGCGGACCACCGCGGCGGCCCGGACCAGCTCGGCCAGCACCGTGCGGACGGCCCGGCGGGCCGCGCGCTCAGGCCGGTGCAGGACGTCCACGTGCCGCCGCGCGTGCACACCGGTGAGCGGGCGCAGCACCACGCCCGGGTGCGGACGCGCCGTCCACCGCGGGATCAGCGCCAGGCCGCCGCCGGCCGCCACCACCTCGGCGGCGACCGTGAACTCGTTGATCCGGTGGACGATCCGCAGCGGCCGGTTGGCCGCGGTGCCGACCGCCTCGACCGTCGCCATCAGCGGAAATCCGTCGTGGACGGTGATCCAGGGCTCCCCGGCCACGTCCCGCGGGGTGAGCCGGCGCCTCGCCGTCAGTGGGTGCCCGGTCGGCAGGGCGACGTCCAGCGGCTCGCGCAGCAGCGTGGTCGCGGCAACCGTCCGCGGCCAGGGCGGCGCGTGGTCCAGCCGGTGGGCGATCACCAGGTCGTAGGCGCGGGTGAGCGGCGGGAAGCGGTCCTGGGCCACGTCCTCGTCGGCGAAGGAGAGCTGCGGCCCGGCGGGGTCGGCGAGGCCGCTCAGCAGCAGGGGGAAGAACGCCGCCCCCGCGCTGTGGAAGGCCGCGACCGAGACCTCGCCGTCGGGCCGGTCCACGAAGTCGGCGACGGTGTGCCGGGCCCGGGCCAGTGCCGTCTCGACCTCGATCGCCGCGGCGGCGAGCGCCCGGCCCGCGTCGGTGAGCACCACCCGCCGCCCGGCGCGCTCGGTGAGCGGCACCGGCACCGACCGCTGGAGCAGCCGCAGTTGCTGCGACACCGCGGACGGTGTCACCAGCATCGCCTCGGCGACCGCGGTCACACTGCCGAGTTCGCCCAGCTCCCGCAGGATCCGCAGCTGTCGTGCATCCACCCCGACAGTGTAGGAGTGCTACAGCATTGCTTCAGAAGGTGGTGCTGGGCTACACGGTGCCGCATGGTGCACGGTGGGGGCGTGTCCGAAACCCGCGGTGCCTCCCGCCGCCCCGATCTGGTCCTGCTGCTCGTCGCACTCGTCTGGGGCTCCAGCTACCTGGCGGCGAAGACGGCGACCGCCGCCGTCCCCGTCCTGGCCGTGCTGTTCGTCCGGTACGCCGTCTCCGCGGTCGCCTGCGGGGCGGTCGTCGCCGTAGGCCGCGGCAGCCGCCGGTTCAGCCCGGACGAGCTCCGCTCCGGCGCGCTGCTCGGGGTCACCCAGGCGGCGGTGCTGGTGCTGGAGACGTACGGTGTCGCGCACACCAGCGCCGCCAACGCGGGGCTCCTCATCAGCCTGACGATCGTGCTGACGCCGCTGCTGGACCGGGCGGGCGGCCGCGGCGGGCTGCCGGGGGCGTTCCATGCGGCGACCGCCGTGTGCGTGCTGGCCGTCGGCCTGCTGATGTCCGGGACGGGCCTGCGGGTGCCGGGCATCGGCGACCTGCTGATGCTGGCCGCTGCGGCGGTCCGGGCCGGGCACGTCGTCCTGGTGGGCCGCCGCACCGCGGGCCGGGCGGTCCGTCCGCTGCACCTCACCACGGTGCAGACCGCCGTCGGCACGCTGCTCTTCCTGCCGCTGGCCGCGGCCGACCTGCCCGCGGTGGCCCGCAGCGGCGCCGCCACCTGGGCCGACCTGCTCTACCTCGCGCTGTTCTGCAGCGTGTTCGCGTTCCTCGCACAGACCTGGGCCGTCCAGCGGACCTCCGCCAGCCGCGCCAGCCTCCTGCTCGGCACCGAACCCGTCTGGGCCGTCGCGGCCGGCATCGGCCTCGGCGGCGAACGCCTGACCCTCCCGGCCGCCCTCGGCGCCGTCCTCATGGTCGCCGGCACCTCCTGGGGCCAGTCCGTCGAACGCCGCCACCGCCTCGCCCCCACCCCCGCGCCGGCCCCGCCCCCGTCCGTCCTGACCGGCGCCTGACCTGGGCACTCGCCAGAGGAGGGGGTCAGACGGGGACGGAGATCCGTGGACGAATCCCGTCAGCGGCGAGAGGACCTTCCAGCCGAGCGCTTCACAGCGTGCACGGCGCTGGACGGTCGCGCCCAGAATGCCCGCGCAAACCCCGCTCTCGACGGCCGCATCGGTGAGCGCGCCCATCACCACCGTCCCCAGACCGAGGCGCCGGTGGGCCGGGTCGGTGACGATCTGGTCGAAGGCGCAGGCCGTACGGGTCAGACCGGCCTGGCCGCACGCGGCGAGTCCCCCGTCGGCGCTCAGGACGCGCACGTACGTGACGCCGTCGACGGTCTCGACGGTCTCGACGGTCTCGACGGTGTACCCGTCCGGCGCCTGCACGCGCGCCGGGCGCAGGTCGACGGCCATCAGGAAGGAGGGATCGTGGGCTCCCACGCGACCGAGAACCAGGGAGCCCTGTCGCCCGGCGGCAGACATGCCTTGATGCACGTGATGGGCTCGGTGAGCGCGTCGACCAGCCCACGGGCGGCTTCGGCATCGGTGTCGAGCAGGATGTGACGGGCGGTCCGAGTCGGCCGTTCGACATCGATCCGCAGTCCCCAGGGCACCTCCACAGGCTCGGGCTCCCGTCGGGACACGGCCCATCCTTCGGCCCACAACCGTGCAGTCTCCACCGTTCGCCATCCCGAGACGCCTGCCGACATGAGGCGGGAGTGTCCATGATCGGTGCGTGATGACGGACGCGGACTCCCCCGCCACCGCACTGTAGGTGAGGGCGGACGGCTTGCTGACGGCTTCACAGCACCCGGCGAGCGGTGGCGGTCGCCGGTGGGCTCGCGGGGCGGAGGTCGCCATCCCGCCTGCCCACCGTGACAATGTCCCGGTGAAAGAAGCCGCCATCTCTCCAACGCCCCTCGTCCTGGGCATAGACGACCTCCGCCCGCTTCCCCGGGCCACGCGGATCGCCCGCACCAGCCGCGACGGTGTCAGGCTCCTGGAAGAGCACCGCACCACCTTCATTGACGAGCTGTGGCTCGACCACGATCTCGGCGGCGACGACACCATCATGCCGGTGGTGGCCCTCATGGAAGAAGCCGCCTTCAACGGACGGCCCTTCCGGATCGGAGCCGTCTTCGTCCACAGCGCCAACCCCATCGGCGCCGAAACCGTCATCAGGTCACTCGCCCGCTGGAACTACCGCGTCCGGCGGGCAACGGCCTAGGGACGCCCGGTGGCGCGGTCGACCGGCTCGCGCCCGGAGTCGGAGCTCGGCCTCGCGCATGACGCACGAAACTCACGTTGCGACCCGCACCCACATACGCCTGCCGGCCGGCTTCGCGGGCTCCGAACACCCGGTGTTCGAAGAGCTGCCGGCGGTGCTGCTGGAGCCAGGCCTGTTCGAACTGGCGGGCAGCCCGGGGCCGGCGCTCGGATGCGCGGCCGGTGATGTCCTTCAGGTGGACGAAGACGGTCGGTTCGAGGTCGTCGAGCAGGGCGATCACCTGTGCGTCCAGGCATACTGGCAGGGCGACTTCACGCCCGAGTCGTTCGCGGACCTCAGGAGGGCCGCCGCGGAGCTCGGCGGTCTGGCCGAGGCGCCGCCGGGCCTGCGCTTCGCAGTCGTCACGGTCGGCCGCTCGGTCGGTCCCGTCGCGATCGAGCGGGTCCTGGATGCCTGGGCCGCGCGTCGGGACGGTGTCGAGTGGTGGTTCGGCAACGGCGATGACGAGGACACCGCCGGCTGACCGGACGGCCCACCCGCACGGCAGGCCACCGCGCCACGGGCCGTACTGTGGGGGATCTGGTTTCGAGGGGGGAGCACGGGTGCGGTACGAGGTGACTGTGAATGTGGCAGCGGCGCCGGAGCGGGTGTGGGCGGTGCTGGCGGACGTGGAGGGTTGGCCTCGGTGGACGGTGTCGAAGCCGAGCGTGCGGCTGCTGTCCGACGGCCCGGTGACGGTGGGGAGCGAGGCAGAGGTCCGGCAGCCCCGGCTGAAGGCCGAGGTGTGGGAGGTGACCGCGGCGGAGGCCGGGCGCACCTTCGAGTGGCGCACCCAGAATCCGGCGTTCACCACGATCGGGACGTACCGGATCGAGCCGCTCGGTGCGGACCGGTGCCGAGTGGTACTGGGCGTGCATCAGAAGGGCATCCTGGCACCGCTGCTCGCGCTGCCGTACGGCAAGCTGACCCGCCGCTACGTCGAGATCGAGGCGGCGGGGCTGAAGCGGTTCTGCGAGACTCAGGGCCGCTGAACGGTGCCCTCGTGCTCACACCTGGCGGCCCGATCGGCGGGCTGCGGGGGCATCGTGCGCGTCGGAGGCGGGCAGGCTCTGGGTGACCCGCCACAGGCGCCGGGGCAGGCCGCCCTCCTCGAAGGGGCGCACCTCGTCCAGCCGCCAGCCCTCGGCGAGCTCGGTGACGAGGGCGCGGGAGAAGTAGTGGACGGCGAAGCCGCCGTGCTCCCAGATGTCGTCGCCGTGCCCGGTACCCGCGCCGAAGTGGGCGTCGCCGGTGTGCCGGACGGTGTAGACGAAGGTGCCGCCCGGCCGCAGCACCCGCCGTACGTCGGCCACCAGGGCGCGGATCTCCGCGGTCGACAGTGCCATGCACAGCAGCATGTGCGCGTACACCGCGTCCACCGAGCCGTCGGTGAGCGGCAGCGGCTCGCGGACGTCGTGCACCACCGTGCGCACCCGCTCGGCCGTGCCTTGGGCAGCAGCCGCCGTGCACAGCTGCTCCAGGCCCACCGGGCTGAAGTCGGCGGCCAGCACGGTGAAGCCCTCGCGGGCGAAGTACAGGGCGTCCCGCCCGTGCCCCGCCCCGAGCTCCAGCACCTCGCGGGCTCCCGCCGCCCGGAACACGCCGGCCGCCCGGACGGCCGGCTCCGAGGGCTGCTCGCCGTACATCTCCGGGTGCTCGGTGTAGGTGCGCTGCCAGTGCGCGCGCTGGACGTCGGCCAGCTCCTCGCCGTCGGACCCCACGCGGCCTGCCTCCGTCCGTGCGCGGTCCGCGGGCCGGGCCGTCGTGATCAGCCTAGTCGGACGGCCGGGAGCGTTCAGCTCGTGGCGAGGAAGGCACAGAGGGCGGCCGCCACCTCTTCGGGGGCCTCGACCTGGGGGTAGTGGCCGGCCGCGGGCGGCCCGCCGAGTTCGGTGATCGCGGCCCGCGGCAGACGCTCCCGGATCCGGGCGAGCACATGGGCGCCGCTGATCGGGTCGGCCGGACCCCAGACGAAGAGCGTCGGACCGGGGAAGCCCTCCAGGGCCCCGACCCAGCGCTCCTCGTACTGCTGCCGCTCGTCGATGTAGCGGAGCAGGCGCGGGGCGAGCCGCTGCCCGCCGTCGCGGGCGATGCCGAGCCACATGTCGTGCAGCACCTCGTCGGACACCGGGCGGCCGAGCACCCGCCGCATGGAGGCGCGGAAGCCCCGTTCGGTGACGGCCCGGGCGAGCAGCGGGCCGAGCCGGCCGTGCAGCAGGCGCTGGATCCGGAGCGGCCGGTGCAGGTCGGGGTAGAGGCCGCCGTTGAGCCAGACCGCGGCGGTGACCCGGCCGGCGTCGCGGGCGAGCAGTTCCTGCGCCACGCTGACCCCGTAGTCGTGGGCGACCAGCGCGGTCGCTTCGGTGCCGAGCCGGCGCCAGAGGTCCTCGACGAGGTCCGCCTGTTCCAGCACGGAGTAGCGGTGGCGGCGCGGCTTGTCGCTGCTGCCGAAGCCCAGCAGGTCGAGAACGGTGACCCGGTGGCCGGCCGCGGCGAGCGCCGGCACGATCGCCGCCCAGTCGTGCGAGGAGGTGGGGAAGCCGTGGACGAGCGTCACCGGGTGGCCGTCGCCCGGGCCGTCCTGCCGGACGAACACCCGGTGCTCCCCGGTGCGGCTGCGCAGGGCGACCCGTTCTCCGGACGCCTCCCAGACGGCGGCCGCGGGCAGGGTGGTACGGGACATCAGGGGGCCTCCCCCGTCCGGGCGATGCCGTCCAGCAGGCACCGCAGTCCGAAGTCGAACTCCTCGTCGCCGTCCGGCTCGCCGAGCAGCGCCGCATGGGCGCTGACCAGCGGGTGCCGTCCGGCGGGGAGTGCGGCGAACAGGTCGGCCATCGCGGCACGCTGTTCGGCCGTACGGGCTGCTCCCCCACTGTCCAGCACGCATGCGCCGACCACGAAGTGCGTGACCGTCAGGTAGATCCGCACCGCGAGGGCCGGCTCCCAGCCCGCCTCGATGAGGACGCGCAGGCCCTGCTCGCGGGCGCGCAGCGCGTTCGGGCCGAGGAGCTGGCCCCTGGTCAGCAGCGGGGCCAGGGCGCGGTGCGCGTTCAGCACGCGGTGGTAGGCCCGGGCGCCCGCCTCGGTGGCCGCGCGCCAGTCCGGCCCCGGCTCGGGCAGGGACACCTCGCCGAGCATGTGGTCGACCAGTTCCACCAGCAGCTCCTCGCGGCTGGCCACATGACGGTAGAGGGAGGTGTGCCGCACCCCCAGCCGGTCGGCCACGGCGCGCATGGAGAGCGCGTCCAGCCCGTCGCGGTCGGCCAGTTCGAGAGCCGCAGCGGTGATCGCCGTCAGGGTCAGCCCGCCCGCCCGCGGCCGCTGCCGGGCCCGCGCCGCACCGCGCTCCTGCCACCAGGCCGCCGATCCGGCGGCCGGTCCTTCCGTCGCCGCCGGACCGGGTTCCGCGGCACGGGTCTTGGCGGGGTCGGTCACAGATCGTCCTGTCCTGGGGGGCCGGAGGCGGGGCGGCCTCCCGGCATCGCCATGGGGGGGGGGGGGGGGGGGTATGTTGGAAGACCCCCCCCCGCGACATAACACAGCCCCCGCCCCCCCCCCGCCCCCCCCGCCCGCCGCCGGCCGGCACCAGC